>DASXOZ010000074.1 GCA_036493895.1 Candidatus Binatia bacterium
GGCGATCGTCGAGAACCTCAAGAAGCACTCGAAGCAGACCAAGGACGCGAAGGAGATCGCGCAGGTCGGCACCATCAGCGCCAACGGCGACCAGACGATCGGCAAGCTCCTCGCCGACGCGATGGAGAAGGTCGGCAAGGAAGGCGTCATCACCGTCGAGGAGGCCAAGAGCGCCGAGACGACGCTCGACGTCGTCGAGGGCATGCAGTTCGACCGCGGCTACCTCTCGCCGTACTTCGTCACCGACCCCGAGCGCATGACGGCGCGCCTCGACGACGCGCTGATCCTCATCAACGAGAAGAAGATCTCGAACATGAAGGAGATGCTGCCGGTGCTCGAGGCCATCGCCAAGGCCGGGCGCCCGCTGCTGATCATCGCCGAGGACATCGAGGGCGAGGCTCTGGCCACGCTGGTCGTCAACAAGATCCGCGGAACCCTCAACGTCGTCGCCGTCAAGGCGCCGGGCTTCGGTGATCGCCGCAAGGAGATGCTGAAGGACGTGGCGGTGCTGACCGGCGGCAAGGTGATCAGCGAGGAACTCGGGCTCAAGCTCGAGAACATCACGCTGAACGATCTCGGCAAGGCCAAGCGCATCACCGTCGACAAGGACAACACGACGCTGGTCGACGGCGCCGGAAAGAAGGCCGACATCGAGGGCCGCATCGGCACGATCCGCAAGCAGATCGAGGACACCACCAGCGACTACGACCGCGAGAAGCTCCAGGAGCGCCTGGCCAAGCTCGTCGGCGGCGTGGCGGTGATCAAGGTCGGCGCAGCCACCGAAGTCGAGATGAAGGAAAAGAAAGCCCGCGTCGAAGACGCGCTGCACGCCACTCGGGCAGCCGTCGAAGAGGGCATCGTCCCCGGCGGCGGCGTCGCGCTGATCCGCTGCCAGGGCGTGCTCGAGTCGCTCAGGGGAGCGACCGACGAGGAGAACATCGGCATCCGCATCCTGTCGCGCGCGATCGAGGAGCCGACCCGCTGGATCGTCCGGAACGCCGGCGCCGAGCCGGCGATCGTCATCGACCGCATCCGCGCCGGCAAGGGAGCCTTCGGCTACAATGCCGCCACGGGAGTGTACGAGGACCTGATCAAGGCCGGCATCGTCGACCCGACCAAGGTCGTGCGCACCGCGCTGCAGAACGCCTCGTCGGTTGCGGGCCTGATGCTCACCACCGAGGCTGCAGTCGTCGAGAAGCCCAAGGAAGACAAGGGTGGCGGCGGTCACCCGGGCGGCGGCATGGGCGGCATGGAAGGGATGATGTAAGCAGTCGCGCTGCGCGCATACGCGTTTCGCAACCAGGGCCCCCGTCTCGCAAGAGGCGGGGGCCTTTGCGTTTTCGATCGCCGATTGGGCCAAGAATCGCCGCCCGACCCTTGTCACCGGTCAAAACGTCCCCATCTTCTACCCCGATGAGAACCCTCGAGGGCAATGCTCCGGAGGCGAAGAGTCCGGCTGCGCCGACTTCGGAGTCGGAGTTCGTGCTGCCGCCCTTGCCGACGGACGCGATCATCGTGGTTCCGCTTCGCAACGCGGTGCTTTTCCCGGCCGCGATCTCGCCGATCGCGGTAGGAAGGACTTCGTCGATCGCGGCCGTGCGTGAAGCGGCGCGGCTCGGCAGCCGCGTCGCGTTCGTGCTCCAGCGCGACCCCGCCAGGGGCGAGGTGACGGGCAGCGATCTTTACGCCGTCGGCACCGTCGGCCAGATCGTCCGCATGGCTCCCGCCGGTGACAAGGGGCTGCACCTGCTGGTGCACGGCCAGGAAAGGGCCCGCCTCGTCGAGTACCTCGCGGGTTGGCCTTTCCTCGTCGCGCGCGTCGAGATTCCCGCTGTCGAAGAGGCGATCCCGTCCGCCGGGCCCGAAGTCGAGGCGCGATTCCTCCAGCTGAAGGAACAGGCCACCGAAGCGCTGCGCCTGCTGCCGAACGTTCCGGACGAGTACACCGAGGCCGTGCAGTCGATCGACGGGCCAGGTCCGCTGTGCGACACCGTCGCCAACCTTCTGGACATCCCGAACACCGAGAAGCAGGACGTGCTCGAGACGTTCGACCTGCGCCCGCGCCTGGACAAGGTGCTGGAGCTGCTCGGCGCGCGCGTCCAGGTGCTGCGCCTTTCGAAGGACATCGGCGACAAGGCGCGCAAGGAATTCGACGAGCGCCAGCGTGAGCACGTGCTGCGCGAGCAGCTTCGCCAGATCCACAAGGAGCTCGGCGACGAGAACCTGAGCGACGTCGAGGAGCTCGGCACCAGGCTCGACGAAGCCGGCATGCCCGAGGAAACCCTCAAGCAGACGAAGAAGGAATACCAGAGACTGACGCGCATGGGCGAAGCTTCGCCCGAGTCGTCGATGGTGCGCACCTACCTCGAGTTGATGGCCGAGTTGCCGTGGAAGCTCGAGGAAGAATCGCCGATCGACATCGCAGCGGCGCGCCGCATCCTCGACGAGGACCACTACGGCCTGGACAAGATCAAGCGCCGCATCCTCGAGTTCCTCGCCGTGCGCAAGCTCAACCCGGGCGGCAAGAGCCCGATTTTGTGCTTCGTCGGACCTCCCGGCGTCGGCAAGACGTCGCTCGGTCATTCGATCGCGCGCGCGACGGGCCGCCCGTTCCAGCGCGTCGCGCTCGGCGGCACGCACGATGAAGCCGAGATCCGCGGCCATCGCCGGACCTACATCGGCTCGATGCCAGGCAACGTCATCCAGGCGATCCGCCGCGCCGGCAGCCGCCGCGCCGTGCTCATGCTGGACGAGATCGACAAGCTCGGCGCCGGCGGATTCCACGGCGATCCGGCTTCGGCGATGCTCGAGGTGCTCGATCCCGAGCAGAACGTGAAGTTCCGCGACAACTATCTCGGCGTCGACTTCGACCTGTCGCACATGATGTTCATCGCGACGGCCAATTCGCTCGACACGATCCCGGGGCCTTTGCAGGACCGCATGGAGATCATCTCGCTGCCCGGCTACACGGAGGACGAGAAGCTCGAGATTGCCTCGCGCTACCTCGTGCGGCGCCAGCTCGAGGCCAACGGGCTCACGCCCGAGCAGGCGCAAGTCACGCGCGATGCGCTGCGCTCGATCACTCGCGAGTACACTCGCGAAGCCGGAGTGCGAAACCTCGAGCGCGAGATCGGCTCGGTGCTGCGCTCGGCTGCGATGAGCATCGCCGAGGGAACGCTCGCGAGCGTCTCGATCGACTCGCCGCAAGTGCCGGTCATTCTGGGTGCGCCGAAATTCGAGAACGAAACGGCGCTGCGTACCGCGGTGCCGGGCGTCGCGACCGGGCTGGCATGGACGCCGTTCGGCGGCGATATCCTGTTCATCGAGGCGAGCAAGACGCCCGGATCGGGCAAATTGATCCTGACGGGCCAGCTCGGCGACGTGATGAAGGAATCCGCGCAGGCAGCGGTGACGCTGGCAAAAGGCGTCGTCGGGGATTCGCTGGAGAAGATCGACCTGCACATCCACGTGCCGGCCGGCGCTACGCCGAAGGACGGCCCGAGCGCAGGAGTCGCGATCTTCGTCGCTCTCGTTTCGTTGCTCACGGACCGGCCGGTGCGCCCGGACCTGGCGATGACCGGCGAAATCTCGCTGCGCGGACTGGTGCTGCCGATCGGCGGCGTCAAGGAGAAGCTGCTCGCCGCGCTGAGGGCCGGCATCACGACGGTGATGCTGCCGCGGCGAAACCAGAAGGACCTCGAGGACGTTCCCGCCAACGCGAAGGAGCGCCTGGAAGTCATCTGGATGGACCGGGTCGAAGACGCCGTGTGGCACGCGCTCGACGAGACGACGGGGCGCCGGGCGGTGGCCTGAAGCCTGCCGCCTTGCGGCGGACGAGTTGCTGTCGAAACCGCGAAGTCAGTCGGCCGCAAGCGGCTCCAGCCAGCGCGCCGTAAGCGTTCCGGCCAGCGAGATGCCGAGCGAGATCGGCACCGTGTGCCAGAAGAGCAGGTGCAGCCCGTCGTCGACGGGGCACGCGATGCGCACCGCGGCCGCGGCGAAGAGCAGCGCTGCCGCGCCGGTGCAGGTTGCCGCGTAGTTGCGGTCCAGCGGCGCGCCGCGGCGCACCGCGATGAAAAGCGCAACCCACGGCAGCGCCGAGAACGAAGCGATCGCGCCGACACAGCGCATCCCTTCGAACAGGAAACGTCCGGTCGAGCGGTTGCCGGAAAGCGCCGGCTCGAGCGAGAGCAGCGCGAACGCGAAGGCGCCGATCACCAGCGGAATCGCCAGCGTGCCGCGCCCCTTGGTCATGCCGGGAACCGCCGCGGAAAGTGCGATTCCGCCGGCGATCGAGCCGGCAGCGATGAACGCGACAAGCTCGAGCAGGAAGCGCCCGTCGTGCAGGTGAAGCGCGAGGTCCTCGCGCAGCCCGAACAGGAACGCCGACCCGAGCGTGACGGCCTGGAGCGCGAGCCACCACGCAAGGCGCACGAGCGGCGGCCTGAGCCCAACGACAGGAGTGACGCCGCCGGACAGGCGCGCGACGAGCTCGTCATGACTGCGAGGCAGCATCACCGCTTCAGCTCCCGAGAAGGCGACGCAGCGCCTTGTAGGCACGGTGCGCGCGCACGCGGAACGCGACCGGAGAAACGCCGGCCCGTGCGGCCGCCGCTTCGGTGGAAAACCCTTCGATCTTGAGCAGCTCCAGGGCCTGGCGCTGCGGAGGCGTCAGGCGGCCGAACGCGCGCGCGAAATCCAGGCGGGCGTAGCTGTCGTCGGGAACGGCGACGTGCATCGACGGCTCGACCGGCCGCTCTCTCAGGGCGCGGCGCCGGTGGCGTCGCATCTGCCGCGACATGACGTGCGAGGCGATCGCATACATCCACGGTTCGACCGGACGCGATACGAGGTAGGTGTGGCGCGCGCGGTGAATCGCAATCATGGTCTCCTGGTACACGTCCTCCACCTGCCCCTGGTCAGCGATACGCGCGCGAAGGAATCTCAACAGGTCCGGACCGATGTCGTCGAGCAGGGAGCGATAGGCCTCGGCGTCTCCCTTCTGGGCAGCCTCCATCCAGTCGCACCGGCGCTTGCGGCGCTGTTCGCGTTCTGCGTTCTTCATGGTCACGGCCGTCGCCGATGTTACGTCCGCTCGTGACGTGAGGCCAAGCCCTCGGCGCCGCGATCTCCGCCCCGGATTAGCCGCAGACCGGGCGCCAGTCGAGAGGAAATCTGACGGCCCGCCCCGGGCGGGGCGGGCTCGCGGCGGTCGCCAGTCCGTCGTGCCGTCAGGTTGCCTGCCCCGTTTACTTCGGAATCGCCCGATTTTCGCTGCCGTTGCATCGGTTCGCGAGGCAGGGGTTTATATGCGCAACGGAAAATCCGAGCGCACGAAGTGCGGCGCGGCAGCGAACGCGCCGCGCCGCTCGGCGAGGCAATCGCCATGATCACCGGAATCCACCACGTCCAGCTCGCGATGCCGCGCGGAGGCGAGGCCGAGGCGCGCGCGTTCTACTCGGGCGTCCTCGGCATTGCCGAGGTCGCCAAGCCCGCAGCGCTCGCAGCAAGGGGCGGCGCCTGGTTCGAAAGCCCCGAAGTAAGGATTCACCTCGGCGTCGACGAGGAGTTCCGGCCCGCAAAGAAGGCACATCCGGCCCTGCTGGTGCGCGATCTGGCCGCCGTCATCGCCAGGATTCGAAATGCCGGTCTCGAGGTGACCGAAGAAGAAATGCCGGGATACCGCCGCATCTACGTGCTCGATCCTTTCGGCAATCGACTCGAGCTGATGCAGCCGCTCGGCTAAGCTGCGGGCCGCTGCGCAGCCGGAGACGGCGATCACGGCTTGCCGCCCGCACACCGGGACGCCGGGCGCCGGCAGCCCGGCCAAAGGCCATGGCTACGGCAGCGAAAATTCGGCACAGTTGGGCGGCGCGCGCCTGGCGCCGCCTTCGGGAGGGACTCAACCAATGCTGACCGACAAGTTCCGGGGTATACGCCTGTCTTCCTGGAGCCCCGCGCTCCTTGCCGCCGCCGTGCTGCTCGCCGCATCGAATGCCGGCGCGATGCCGCGTGGAAAAGTCCTGCCCCGCCAGATCGATCCCGCCGGACGCTCTGCGCAGCCGTCCGGCGACGCCAACGTCGGGCGCCCGGATTCTTCGTGCCGCCCGCACCGCAATACGCTCGTCTACCACGGCGGCGAGCTCGTGCAGCATCCGGACGTCTTCCTGCTGTTCTGGGGAAGCCTCTGGAACACCGATGCCGCGCATATTTCGGCGAAGGCCGACCTGGAAAGCATGTACGGCAAGCTCGTGACGAGCGAGTTCGCATGCGCGTGGCAGGAATACGGCGTTCCCGCGTTTCCGCTCGGCACGGGCTCCTACGCCGGATCCTTCGTCATCTCCGGCACGCCGCCCAATCCCATCCTCGACTCCGACATCCAGACTGCGATCCAGGCGGAGATCGCGGCCCACCATGCGCCGGCGATCGGCAGCAACGAAGTCTACGTGATGGTCACTCCGGATGGCTTTCCGGTCACGGCGAGCGACGGAAGTACGGGCTGCGGCGGCTCGAACTTCCAGTTCTGCGGCTATCACGACGAATTCCAGATGGGTCCCGACCATTATCGCTACGAAGTGCTGCCGTTCCCGTGCAGCGACGGCGGCGGCACCTGCTTCGTCGATTTCGGCGAGAGCGTGAACAAGGCGTACGAGGTCGTCGGCTCCCACGAGCTGTCCGAGCTCGTCACCGACCCCGACAACGCCGTTGCCGGCTGGTACAGCGATCACGACGGCCAGGAGAACGCCGACATCTGCGCGGCCGATTCCTGCATTTTTGACCTCAATACGGGAATGGGCACTTTCTCGATGAACTCGACGTGGTCGAACCTCGCGCGCGGCTGCGTTGCGTCCGTTCCGTGCGCACCGAGATCCATCGGCTGCACCGACGACGCCCCGGGCGCGTGCTCGGCGTCCGCGGGAAAGACCGGCGCCTGCTCGCTGGAATGGCAGGTCGATCCGAACCTCTCGCAGAAAAAGGGCGAGACGACCGGACGCGTCACCTGCTCCGACGGGCTTCCGTTCTGCGACGCCGACGGCATGAGCAACGGCACCTGCACGTTCCACGTCGCCGCGTGCATGAACAACTCGGACCCGCGCATCGCCACCTGCCAGCTTTCTCCGATCGACTCGATCACGATCCGCCAGCCCCTGGTGGGCGACCCGTTGATTGCGACGATCCTCGATGGGCTGAACTCCGCGGATCCCTCCGCGGTGGGCAGCGTCTCCGGCAATACGCTGACGTTCAGCACGCCGGCAAGCACGGGCGATTCGTGCACGAGCTATCTGGACGTACCGGTCGCGGCGGGAGAGCGCCTCACGATCTCGGCCCGGCTCACGACCGACGTCGGGCACGTCTCGAGCAAGCTGCAGCTGACGTGCACGAACTGAGGGCCGGCCAGTACGGGCCGTGAGCAGCGTGCCCTCTACATCGGGCGCTTCGCAGCACCTTGCCGCCATCGACATGACCCGCGGCCTGGTCATGCTGATTCGGGGTACAAGGCCACCGACGAAATCTGTTCACGCGCTATGTCTGGGAATTTTCTGAAGATGAAACTCTACGCCCACCCGTTTTCTTCGTACTGCCAGAAAGTGCTGATCGCGTTCTACGAGAACGACTTGCCGTACGAGCTGCGCATGCTCGGCCCCGGCGAGGACGAGGTGGCGGCCGAATTTGCCGCGCTGTGGCCGCTGCGGCGCATGCCGGTGCTCGTCGATGGGCCGCACACCATCGTCGAATCGACGATCCTGATCGAGCATCTGCAGCTTCATCATCCCGGTCCGGTGCGTCTCGTTCCCGCCGATCCCGACCGCGCGATCGCTGTGCGGATGCTGGACCGCTTCTTCGACAACTACGTGATGACGCCGGTACAGAAGATCGTCGGCGACAGCCTGAGGCCCGCCGACAGCCGCGATCCGTTCGGAGTCGGCGAAGCGCACACGGCGCTCGAGACGGCATACGGTTGGCTCGATGCGACGATTGCCGGGCGCCGCTGGGCCGCCGGCGAAGACTTCACGCTCGCGGACTGCGCCGCCGCCCCGTCGCTCTTCTATGCGGACTGGGTGCACCCGGTGTCCGCGTCGTTCGCCCGCGTGCGCGAGTACCGGACACGCCTGCTCGGGCGCCCGTCGTTCGCCCGGGCAGTCGACGAAGCCCGGCCGTACCGGCCGCTGTTTCCGCTCGGCGCACCCGATCGCGACTGACTGCGACGAAGCTGCGCGACCGTCAGTGCCTATGCGGCGCAGAATTCGCGGAGCGGAGGAACTCAGGCCCGGATGAACCGATCAGGCCCGAATGAAGCGCGTGAGGTAGACACCGAATGCGATGCACCCGGCGAAGCCGACGATGAGCAACCCGAGCGCGATCGGCCTCTGCTGGCGAGCGAGCGCCGCGCAAACAATCGCGGTCAGAGTCTCGGCGGTAAGCTCCTGGTAGTAGAAGCCGCGACGGATCGGCGCAGGCTCGTGGGGCGCATTGGCTTTGTCGGGCTCGAGCCGGAACAGGCGGCGGGCGAAGATCATCGGCGCCTCCGAACCGCTGGCCCTGCACTGCAGGACGCGCGGCTCTGCATGAATAGACGGGCGTGGCGCCGCTGGCAAGAAGCGCGGGG
Organism: Candidatus Binatia bacterium; assembly: GCA_036493895.1. NCBI lineage: Bacteria > Candidatus Binatota > Binatia (SeqCode) > Binatia bacterium. The sequence continues at coordinate 8,609 of DASXOZ010000074.1, forward strand.
CTCTGCGGTGTCACGTCACTGTGTGCAACCGCGAGCAAGCAAGCCGTGGGCATGCCGCGGGACAACGCTGATTCTTTTCCGTTCGCGGGGTTTGCGGTTTCGACAGGTGTCCTCAGTCACGCAACGCGACTGGTCGCGCGCGTCGCTGATGTGTCGATAAAAATTGCACAGCAATCTCCCCGGCGGCGACGACGGGAGGCTCCGGGCCGCGCTATCGCGGCGACGCGCGCAGCGGCGGCCGTTGAAGTTTTTTCGCGAGCGTCCGTCTTCTTTCCATGACCGGTGCTGGTTCGTCGCGACATGCGCGCATCGCCTTCCGCGACGGTGACGACGTATTGGCGGCGTCGCCGCGCGCGTCCGCGACTGCGGCAATCGGCGATCTGTCCAGGCTCAACTGGGACCGCCAGGAGCTTCTCAGCCTGCTTTCGGCATCGGCGACGCTGGCGGGTCTCTGCATCACCGTCGTCGCGCTGATGAACGCGTTCAACAAGGCGAACAGCGGGGCAACGATCGTCGACGACGTGCTCGCGCTGTGTGCCGCCGCGTTCCTGCTGTCGACGTACCTGATCTTCTGGGCGCTGCGCAGCTCGTCGCCGTCCGTCGCGGTCGTGCTGACGAAGTCCGTCGACGTCATCTTCCTGGCCGCACTGAGCGCGATGACGGCTGCCGGTTTCATCATGCTCTACACGATCTGGTAGCCCCGCCGCGCTACCGAAAGCTCTGGTCGCGAATCTTTGCGAGCCCGGGCGCCGGCGCTCAGAACTGGAAGTAGATGAACTCGGCTTTGGTGAACGCACCGAAGAACAGGATGCTCGCGACGAGCGCGTAGTAGGCCGCCCAGCGCACCGCGACGGGCTGGGCACCGAGGCCCGGCGCGATGCGGCCGTGGCGCTGCATCCACTGTACCGTCTCCAGCACGCCGATCGCGACCAGCGACACGCAGACTTCGAACCCGTTCAAGCCGAGGTCGAGGAGCTTTGCCAGGCTGGCCTGCTGCCACGATAGTCCCGACAGCAGGTGGGTCAGCACGTAGAACGCGTCCTGGACGTTGGCCGCGCGGAAGAAGATCCACGCGATGCAGGCCAGCGTGAACGTGATCGCGACGCGCAACGTGTGGTGCAGCCGCGGCATGCGGTCGAGACCGAGCGCCGAAGACACGGCGCGGCGCAGCTTCTCGGTCCAGATCGAAACGACGAGATAGGACCCGTGCAGTGCCCCCCACGCGACGAACGTCCAGTTGGCACCGTGCCACAGGCCGCTCGCGAGGAAGGTCAGCATCAGGTTGGTCTGCCAGCGCCAGGTGCTGACGCGATTGCCGCCGAGAGAGATGTAGAAGTAATCGCGGAACCACGTCGACAGCGAGATGTGCCAGCGGCGCCAGAACTCGCTGATCGACGTCGAGGCGTACGGGCAATCGAAGTTGCGCATCAGGCGGATGCCCATCACCTGGGCCGAGCCGAGCGCGATGTCGGAATAGCCCGAAAAATCGCAGTAAATCTGGTACGCGAATGCCACCGTGGCAATGATCAGCGGCAGCCCGGTGTAATCGGACGGCGCGCCGTAGACCTGGTTGACGAGCACGGCCAGGCGGTCGGCGATGACGATCTTCTTGAAAAAGCCCCAGGCCATCAGCCGCAGGCCGGCAGCCGCATCGCCGTAACGGAACTCGTGGCGCGCGTGGAGCTGGGGCAGCACGTGCTGGGGCCGTTCGATCGGGCCGGCGACGAGCTGGGGATAGAACATCACGTACAGGGCGAAGATGCCGGGATGGCGCTCGGCCGGATAATTGCCGCGATAGACTTCGACGGTGTAGCTGAGCGACTGGAACGTATGGAAGGAAAGACCGATCGGCAGGATGATGCCGAGCGCGCGGATCGGATAGTTCCAGTGCAGGAACTGCGCGAGCGCCGCCAGGTTCGCGTTGAGGAAATTGAAATACTTGAAGAACGCGAGCACGCCGACGTTGGCGAAGATGCTCGCCAGCAGGAACAGCTTGCGCCTTCGCCCCTGCGCGCCTTCGATCGCGATTCCCGCCACGTAGTCGATCGCGATCGTGAAGACCAGGATGAGGATGTAGACGGGAATGAACGCCATGTAGAAGACGCAGCTCGCGAGGAGCAGCGGCAACCAGCGCCACGAATACGGCGTCGCGAAGTAGATCGCGGTGACGACCGGGAAGAAGATCAGGAACTCGAGCGAGTTGAAGAGCATGCCAGGTCGTCAGAGCTCGTCGGCGCAAAGAGGATGCGGACGATAGGGTCCGTCAGTTAAGCACGGACGGCCCCGCACTGGTACGCGCGACCGGGGCAGCGCTGACGGCAAACCGCCGCATGGCCGCAACGCGTCAAGCTGCCGGGCGTGACGCCGCGGGGCCCGCGGGGCGACTTTCCGGGGCGTCGGACCTGCCGCGCGGGCCGTGCCGGTCGTCTTGAGGGCGTGCCGGAGCCGTGATACCCGGAGGTTCCCTCCGCGGTCCCGTCCACCCGCGAAGAACCGGAGCAGAATCCTCGTGAGTTCCAGCCGTCCGCAGCGGCGGTTTGCCGTTGCCGCCGTCCTGATGAGCCTCGGGTTTACCGTGGCTTTGCTGGAGGCGTTGCCGAGGCTGGCGCCCGGACTGATGCCGGAAAAGGTGCGCGCCGTCGAGCGCATCTATGACGCACGCGAGTCCTGGGAGAACATGATGCACCCGGACCGCCAGCTCGGCTTCTCGCTCAAGCCGGGCCTGGACATCGCGTTCCCTTCCGAGGCAGGCCAGATCGCCGTGAAGACGCTCGACGCCGGCATCGACAGCGTCGGCTACCGCGACCTCGGCACCAAAGCCCCGTTCGATGCGATGGCCATCGGCGACTCGTTCACGTTCTGCGACGACTGTCCCGCCGAATCCTGCTGGGTAAAGCTGCTGTCGCAGCAGACCGGCCTTTCGATCGGCGACCTCGGCGTCAACGGCTATTCCAACCTCGCCGAAGCGAACATGCTGACCAAGGTCGGCCCGGTGTGGAAGCCCAAGCTGGTGCTGCTCGGGTTCTTCCCGAACGACTTCAAGGACAATGTCCATTTCAACAACTGGGTGCGCAGCGACAGCGACGACTACTGGACGTGGATGCGCCGCAAGCGCCGCAGCGATACGTCCGACTGGCTCGCGCGCAACTCGTTCCTGTACCGGCTCTTCGATGCGAGCCGCCGCTACGGCGACCGCAAGCCGGTCGAGTACAACGGCAACGGCGTGAGCCTGGTGCTGCGGTCCGACGACTGGTGGTGGGGCGTCGTCGAGCGCAGCGAAGTGACGCCGACCTACGCGATCACGCAGCAGGCCCTGGCCAGCGCCGACGCGATCGCGAAGAAACAGGGAAGCCACCTGGTCGTGCTGCTCTTTCCGTTCAAGGAAGAGGTCTACTGGGACGTCGTGCGCCAGCACCTCAAGCACGGCGCCGACCTGAGCGACGACGACGTCGACGCGCCGCTGTCCACCCTCGGCGACTTCATGTCGAAGCAGTCGATCGACTACTGCAACCTGACCGCACCCCTGCGCGAGCACGCCCGAAAAGGGGAGCAGCTTTACCTGAAGACGAGCGCCCACTGGACGGCCGCTGGCAACAAGGTGGCAGCCGACGCGATTTTGGCCTGCCTGCGGGAGAAAGGGCTCCTGGCTTCGCCATCGTGATGAGAGAAGCCCGCGAAATCAAGTCCTTGACTATGTCGTCATTGCAAACGAATAATTCCGCGTTGATGCGAATTTCGCGGCACGGGGGAAGCATGTTCGATCATTCACGTTTCAACGGCCTCGCAGCCGTCGCGACCGGCGCCATGCTGGCGCTCGTCCCCGGCCGTGCGGCCGCCATGCCGCAGTACAACGTGCTGCGCCAGCTCACGCACATCACGACCGGCACCATCGACAGGGTCAAGCTTCGCAGCCAGGACGGAGCCGACCTGGCATTCGTCTCCAACGGCGACGTCATGGGACCCGGCACCCAGACTGCCCACAAGCAGATCTACGTGTGGAGGGAGCAGCTCGACGGCACCGGCGTGATGACGCAGGTGACCAACGGCAGCAACTGCGACAGTACCGACGTCTCGCGGCCGAGCGACACCGTGCAGTCCGACCGTCCGGAAGTCGTCGCGTTCACGTCCACCTGCGACCTCGATCCTTCGATCGGCAATGCCGACCACAACCCCGAAATCTTCTTCTACGAGCTCGACAGCGGCCTTTTCCACCAGATCACGAACACGGTGGCGCCCGCGGACAACCGCGAGCCGTTCCTCAGCGACAGCGGGCGCTGCATGGTGTTCCGCTCCAACGGCAACCTCGACAACAACACTCCTGCCAACCCGTACTACGACCCCACGCATCCCGGGCCGCACTTCAGCAACGCGGATGGCAGCACCGAAGTCTTCCTGTATGCAAAGCTGAACTTTGGTCCGGCGTATCCCCAGGACGCGGTCTTCACCCAGGTCAGCAGCGGCCCGAGCGGGACCACCAGCTCCCACCCGGTGATCAACGGCTACTATTTCCCGCGCCAGTGCGACACGACGGCCTACCAGTCCGACTACGACCAGCTCGGCACCGGGTTCACGGGCCAGGGCATCTACATCTACAAGATGGGATCGTCGTCGCTGCTGCCGATCACGGCAGCCGAGATTCCCCAGGGGTTCCCGGACGGCATCTACCGCAATCCGAGCATCTCCGGCGCCAGCCCCACTGCACGAGGTCCCCACGTCGTCTTCGAATCGGAGCCCGACTTGTGGAGGAACGGCTCCTCGGGCACCAACATCTTCGACTGGCGCGACTTCCATCCGCGCATGACGCAGTTCACGGACGTCGGCGGCGGCTTCACCGCGACCGAACCGGAAGTCGGCGACGGAGGCGGAGTGATCGCGACCGCGTCCAACGGCGAGTTGATCAGCCAGGAGCACACGCTTCGCACCGGCGAGATGCCGCCGTTCAACGGCGACGCCAACTCGGAGATCTTCCTCATCCAGGGCCGCAACAAGGTCTTCCAGGTCACGCAGACCACCGGCTGCAACAACCTGCACCCGTCGATGAAAGGCGACGGGGACAGGGTGTCGTGGATTTCGGACTGCGACATCGTGGGCCAGAACGGCGGCGAGCACGCCCAGATCTACTTGTGGAGCCTCGAGCGCGACGAGTCTCCGCTGGCCCAGCCCAACGGCTGCCTCGAGAGCGACGGCTGCTGCATCGACGCGCCGCAGATGACGACCTGCTATCATACGCTCCGCGGCGCCAAGCCCAAGATCGCGCGTCCGAGTTGCATCGACCGGCCGAACGGCTGCAACTGAGGCGGCCCGCATGGCCGCAGTGCCGCCGGAGCCGTCCGCAGCCGGCGCCGCGACGACCGGGGCAGGGGCGGGCCGGGATCTCGACGACGTGCTGAAGTTTGTCCGCAGGTGCGCGTGGATGATCGCGCTCCAGGTCGCCACCGGCATCGCCGTGCTGACCCTCATTCCCCCCGACCACGACGACTATCTTGCGGTCATCGGGCCGAAAGTGCAGATGCTCGAGCGCACGGAGGCTCCGCGCATCGTGTTCGTCGGAGGCTCCAACCTCGCGTTCGGCCTCGACAGCCACGCCGTCGAGCAGCAGCTCGGGCGGCGCGTCGTCAACATGGGCATGGGCTTCAACATGGGCCTGCGCTTCATGCTCGACGTGATCGCGCCGCGCATCCAGAAGGACGACCTCGTCGTACTGGTGCCCGAGTACAACCTCTTCTACGGCCTGCTCGACGGCGACGAGCGGCTGATCGACGTGCTCGAGCTTTATCCGGAAGGCCTTTCGTACATCCGCTCGAAGCACCAGATCCTGAACATGGTGCAGAACCTGCCGCGTCACGCGCGCTTCAAGATCGAGCGTTTCCTCGAGACGGTGGGGCGCCCGGTACCGGCCGACTGTGTCTACTGCCCGGCGGCTTTCGACGACCTCGGCGACAACGTCGCGCACCTGGACCGTCCGGGCAAGGACGTCGCGAAGATGGAGTTCCTGAGGACGACCTCCCAGGGCGTGGACATGGAGGCGATCTCCGTCGTCAATGCGTTTGCCCGCGAGGTCGAACGGCGCGGCGCGAAGATCGTGATGTTGTTTCCGTGCGTTCCGCGCGTGCACTTCGATCTTCGCCACGAGGCGATCGGTCGCCTGTACGCGAAGCTGCGCGAGAAGCTCGAAGTACCGATGCTGTCGACGCCGGAGGACTACGTCTACCCGCTCGACTACTTCTACGACTGGGTCTACCACCTCAATCGCCAGGGACGCGAGATCCGCACGGCCGAGGTGATCCGCCAGCTTCGTCCCGCGCTCGAAGGCCAGGCGCCCGCGGCGGCCAGCGCCGCAGCCGATTCCGCCGGGAAGCCTCGGGACCCGGCCGGTGGCGCTTCTTCGTCCCGCGCTGCGATTTGACGGGGGGCGCGATATGAACGGTCGTCAGTCCGAGGGGGTATTCATGAAGAAGACGACACTGATCGTCGCCCTGGCAGCGGTCCTGGTGGTCCCGCTTTCCGCGGCCGCCGCCACGCCGTGCGGCGACGTCAACAACAGCGGCAAAGTTACCTCCTCGGATGCGCTGCTCGTGCTGAAAGACGCGGTCGGCCAATCGGTGCAGCTCGTCTGCCCCGCCTCGGGCGGACTCCCCTCTACCGGCCAGACCACGTGCTACGACGCGGCCGGCAACGGGATCTCCTGCATCGGCACCGGACAGGACGGCGAGCTGCAACGAGGCGGCGATCGCACTTTCACCGACAACGGCGACGGCACGATTACCGACGATGCCACCGGCCTCATGTGGGAGAAGCTGTCGGCCGACGCGAGCATCCACGACGTGGGCTCCACGTGGACGTGGACCGACGCCGTCGCATCGAAGATCGCGACGCTCAATTCCGACAACTTTGCCGGCCACCACGACTGGCGGCTGCCCAACGAGTTCGAGCTCTACACGCTCGTCGACCTCGGCGCGCCGCCGCCTTCGACGTACCCCGAGTTCAATGCCTGCATGGCCGGTTGCACCGTCGAGACCTGCAACTGCACGTCGAGCACCGTCTACTGGTCGTCGACGACATATGCGGTCAAGACGAGCAACGCCTGGGGCATCAACTTCGTCGGCGGCCCGACGAACAACGTCGGCAAAGCCGATCTCTACAACGTCCGGGCAGTGCGCGGCGGTTCCTGAAGCCACCCGAACGGGTAGAGCGCGTGCGCGCAGCACGGGCGCGGCTGGGCGATCGCGATTTGGCCCGGACGTCCTCGTGGGGTAAATAGTTTGGTTCGTGGGGGCCTGCGGGGGGACAACAGCCGGCTGGCGGAGCGGCGGTGGAGGTGGAGGTCGGCGCATCGGCGGCGCCCTCGCGTTCGCCATTTTTCTGGCCGCGCTGGCCGTATCGCCGGCAGTTGCCGCGACCGGCAGCCCGAGCCTCTCCGATACGACTGCACAAGACTCGCTACCGCGCCACGAGCTCCTCGATCACGCGCTGGCCGCCTATCACCGCCTCGAAGACGAAGGCCGGGTGCACACCCGGCTGCTGACAGTCATCGACTATTCGCTTCCGTCATTCGAGCGCCGCCTGTGGGTGCTCGACCCTTCGCGCATGAAGGTGCTGTTTCGCGAGTTCGTCGCCCACGGCCGCGGCTCGACCGACAACGACAATCCCGAATACGCCGTTCGCTTCGGCAACCAGTCCTCGAGCCTGCGAAGCAGCATCGGCACCTTTCTTACCGGCAGCATCTACGACGGCGCGCATGGACCGTCGCTCGAGCTGATCGGCCTCGACGCCGGCGTGAACGACAACGCGTTGGAACGGCGGATCGTGATCCATTCCGCCGCCTACGTCGGGATGCGCTACCGCGAGGCGCATGAAGGAAGCGTCGGCCGCAGCTGGGGATGTCCTGCACTGGATCCGGCAGTGGCACCGCGGATCATCACGAGCATCCAGGACGCAAGCGTCCTTTACGCCGAAGGCCGCACCGGCTGAGCGCGCAGGCACCCGCGCAGCCTTCTCACCCGCCGCGCGCGTCGTCACCGCCGCCCGCAGTGCACCTCGCCCGCCGCCGCGTCGTCAGCCGCCCGCCGCCGCGCTACGCCGGGATCCGCGCTTGGCCTCGAGCCCGTCGAGAAGCTTGCGGTACGCATCGACGAACTTCTGGACACCGTCCGTCATCGAGAAATTGTCGGTGATGTCGGAGAAGTCGATGCCAAACTCGGCCAGCGCCGCGATGTCCATCTGCGCCTGCTCGATGCCGTGGGTCAGCGTCTCCTCGGGATGACCGTGGTCGAGATAGGCGTCCATCGTCGCCGGAGGCATCGTGTTGACGGTCGGGCCTCCGATGAGCTGCTGCACGTACAGGATGTCCGAGTAGGCCTTGTTCTTCGTCGACGTGGACGCCCACAGGCAGCGCTGCTCGCGCGCTCCGCGCAGCGCGAGCGTTTCCCAGCGCGGCCCGCTGAACAGCTCGTGGAATTTCGAGAACGCGAGCTTCGCATTGGCCACCGCGATGGCGCCCTTGAGCGACTGCAGGCGGCGCCGCCGCGCCGGCTCTTTCTCCCTGGCCAGCGCGGCGTCGATACGATGGTCTGCCTCGGTATCGATGCGCGAGACGAAGAACGACGCGACCGACGCGACCGTGGCCGGATCGCCGCCGGCGTCGACGAACTCGCGCAGCCCGGAAAGGTAGGCTTCCGCAACCTGGGCGTAACGCTCCACCGAGAAGATCAGCGTGATGTTGATCGACTTGCCGATCGAGATCATGCGGCGGATTGCCGGGATTCCTTCGGGGGTGGCGGGGATCTTGACCATCAGGTTGGGACGGTCGATCTCGCGGTGGTAGCGCTCGGCCTCGGAGATCGTCGCAGCCGTGTCGGACGCAAGCAGCGGATTGACCTCGATCGAGACGTAACCGTCGTGCCCGCCGGTGGCCGCGTAGACGGGTCGCAGCACGTCGCAGGCCTCGCGGATGTCCTCGACCGCGAACGCATCGAAGATCTCCTCGTTCGACAGGCCTTTTGCCACCATGCGCTGGAAATCGGCGTCGTAGGCATCGCCTTCCGATAACGCCTTCTGGAAGATCGACGGGTTGGAGGTGACGCCGACGACCGCCTTCTCCTCGATCAGCCGTTTGAGCGTTCCGCCGCGGATCATGTCGCGGCTCAGCTCGTCGCACCAGACGGAGACGCCGAAGTCCTTGAGACGAAAGAGCGGGTTTCTTTGATTCGACATGGCTGTCACCTCACCGGTTCGAAAATGCCGGCACGCGCGTCGTGCTCGAGGCCGGCAACTTTGTCCAGACGCCGCACGTGACGCGGCAGGTTCGAGAATTTCGCGCCGAGGAACGCCGTCGCGACGTCCCTGGCCAGGAAGGTGCCGATCACGCGGGCACCGAGGACCAGGACGTTGGCATTGTCGTCCTCGACGCCCTGGCGCGCCGAGAACGTGTCGTGGCATACGGCGCCGCGCGCGCCGGGAACCTTGTTGACGGCGATGGACGCGCCGACGCCGGAGCCGCAGACGAGGATGGCGCGCTCGGCCTGGCCGCGAAGCAGCGCCAGCGCGACGGCGCGCGCAGAATCGGGATAGTCGTCGTCGGGTTCGGGCGCAGCTTCGCTCAAGTCGATCACGCCGTGGCCGAGCGAGCGAACCAGCGCGACCAGTTCCTTCTCGAGGTCGTATCCTGCGTGGTCGCTTGCGAGGGCGACGTTCACTTTTTCGCCCGCACGAGCTTTTCGGCCCGCCGAGCGACGTTGTCGGCGGTGAGGCCGAACTTTTTCATGTTGACCGGGCCCGGCGCCGATGCACCGAAGCGGTCGATGCCGATCGACGCGCCTGCGCCGCCAACGTAGCGGTCCCAGCCGTACGTCGAGCCCGCCTCGATCGACACGCGCGCCTCAATGGAAGGCGGCAGCACCTTGTCGCGGTATTTCGACGACTGGGCATCGAACAGCGTCGTCGACGGCATCGAAACGACGCGGGCGGGAATCTTCTTCTTCGCCAGCAGCGCCTGGGCCTCCAGCGCCACCGAAACTTCGGAGCCGGTCGCGATCAGGATCACGCGCGGCTTTCCCTTCGGCGGATCCGACAATACGTAGCCACCGCGCTCGACCTTCATTGCTTTCGCATAGCGGGCAGGGTCGAGGATCGGCAGGTTCTGGCGCGTCAGCACCAGGCCCACCGGCCCGTGCGTGTGCCCGATCGCGACTTTCCATGCCTGCGCCGTCTCGTTGGCGTCGGCCGGACGGATCAGCGTCATGCCGGGCATCGCGCGAAGGGAGGCCAGGTGCTCGATCGGCTGGTGGGTGGGCCCGTCCTCGCCGAGACCGACCGAGTCGTGGGTCCACACGTAGATGACGGGGAACTCCGACAGTGCGGCCAGCCGCACCGACGGCCTCATGTAGTCGGAGAAGATGAAGAACGTCGCGCCGAACGGCCGCACGCCGCCGTGCGCCGCCATGCCGTTGAGCGCAGCTCCCATCGCGTGCTCGCGCACTCCCCAGTGGAAATTGCGCCCGCTCGATTCGCGAGAGAAGTCGGCTTCGCCCGGGACCAGGGTGTCGGTCGACGGCGCAAGGTCGGCCGAGCCACCGGCAAGGGCCTGGTAGCGCGACGAGATCGCACAGAGGACTTTTCCCGATGCCTTGCGTGTCGCGAGCTGGCCATTCTTTGCGTCGGTGACGGCGAACGACGGAATCGCTTCGTCCCAGCCCTTCGGAAGCTTGCCCGCCATCGTGTCTTCGAACTCCCGGGCAAGGCCGGGGAATTCTTTCGAATAGGCGTCCAGGCGCTTCTTCCAGTCTTCGCGATTTGCTGCCGACGCTTCGCCGGCGCGCCGCCAGTGCGCCAGCGCGGCGTCAGGCACGACGAACGATTCGTCGGGATTCCAGCCGAGCACCTGCTTGGTCTCGCGCACTTCTTCGGTGCCGAGCGGCGAGCCGTGCGCGTCGGCGGTGTCCATCTTGTGCGGCGCGGGATAGCCGATGTGAGAACGGCTGATGACGAGCGACGGGCGCGTCGTTTCGTCGGCGGCCTCGCGGCAGGCGCGCTCGAGAGCGGCGATGTCGTTCGCGTCGGCCACTCGCGTCACGTGCCAGCCGTACGCCTCGAAGCGCCGCGCTACGTCTTCGCCGAACGCCAGCGCCGTGTTGCCCTCGATCGTGATGTGGTTGTCGTCGTACAGCAGATTGAGATTGCCGAGGCCGAGGTGACCCGCCAGCGACGCTGCTTCGGAAGCGACGCCTTCCATCAGGTCGCCGTCGCTGCAGAAGCCCCACGTCTTGTGGTTCACGATGTCGTGTCCCGGACGGTTGAAGCGCTGGGCGAGCAGCTTCTCGGCGATCGCGAGGCCGACGGCATTGCCGACGCCCTGGCCAAGCGGCCCCGTCGTCACTTCGATGCCGGGAGTGAGGCCGACCTCCGGATGCCCAGGCGTAATCGATCCCCACTGGCGGAACTGCTCGATGTCGTCCAGCGAAATCTCGTAGCCGGTAAGATAGAGCGTCGAATACAGCAGCATCGAGGCGTGGCCGCACGAAAGCACGAAACGGTCGCGGTCGGGCCACTTCGGATGCTTGGGATCGTAACGAAGCACGCGCGTCCACATCACGTAGGCGGCGGGGGCAAGGGCCATCGGCGTTCCGGGGTGACCGGAGTCGGCCTTCTGCACGGCGTCCATCGCCAATGTGCGGATCGTGTCGATGCAAAGGCGGTCGAGGTCCTGCACCTCGGCCGGGGCCGGGCGGCTGGCTATTGCAGTCATGGGGTTCCTCTGGCGCCGACGCCGAGTTTCGTCAAGGCTCGGGCCCCCGGCGTCCGGACCCTGCCGCGCCGCAATTGGAAAGTTCTAGGGAAGCTCGCCCGTCCAGCGCTCACCCCCAGCCTCGTCGTCCTCCGCCTTCGCAAGAACGTCGAGCAGGCGCCGCGGCGTGACCGGCTTCACGAGATGATCGTCGAAACCCGCCCCGCGCGAGCGCTGGCGGTCCTCGGGTTGTCCGTAACCTGTAAGCGCAATCAGGCGACCCGAGCCCGTCGACTCGCGAATCAGTCGCGCCAGCTCGTAGCCGTTGAAGATCGGCAGGCCGATGTCGATGAACGCCAGGTCGGGCTGCAGGTTGATCGCCATTCGCAGTCCTTCGGCGCCGTCGGCCGCCTCGAACACTTCGTGCCCTTGTCGCTCGAGAAGAACGCGCAACATCTGGCGCGCGTCGTCGTTGTCCTCGACGATCAGGATGCGCCGGCTAGTGGCCGACGGTGCGGGACCGTACGACGGTGCCGTGCCGGCGACGTCGGCGACCGGAAGGCGCACCGTGAACACGCTGCCGCGCCCCGGACCTTCGCTCGACGCCTCGACGCTGCCGCCGTGCAGCTCGACGAGCATGCGCACGAGCGTAAGTCCGATGCCGAGGCCTCCTGCGACGCGGTCGGCCGTCCTCTGGCTCTGCACGAAGAGGCCGAAGATCTTCGGCAGCGCCGACGGCGCGATGCCGACTCCCTCGTCTTCCACGCGCAACGAGGCCTTCTCGCCTTCGTCGCGAACGATGATGCGGATGCGCCGCCCCGCCGGCGTATACTTGATCGCGTTGCCGACCAGCTCGAGGACGATCTGCTCGAGGCGTTGTGGATCGGCATCGACGCTCACTTCGTCGGCGTCGACTTCGATCACGTGCCACGCGGGATTCATGCCGGCACGCAACAGGTCGAGAGCGCGCTCGACCGCTTCGCCGAGAATCACCGGCCGCCGTTCGAGCGCGATGTCGCCCGCGCTGGCGCGGGCCGTGTCCATCAGCTCGTCGACGAGTCGGGCCAGGTGCGCGACCTGGCGCTGGATCACCGACTCCGGAAGCGTGCGTTCCTCGTCGCTCCTGGCGACCGCCAGCAGCTGGGCAGCACTGGAAATCGCGGCGAGCGGGTTTCGAAGCTCGTGGGCCAGCAGCGCGAGAAAATCCGCCTGGGCGTGGTTGACGGCGCGGGCCTGCTCGAGCAGCTCTCCGTGCACGCGCGAGTTGTGCTGACGCGCGAACTCTTCCTGTGCGATGCCTCTCTCCATGAAATCCGGAGCGTCATGCTTGCGCGCGCCGCAGCGGCCGACAAGACGGGCCTCACCCGCGTTCGCGCTTTTTTCCGCATGGGTACACCCGGACGAGGCAAATCCGGCGTGCTGGCGACAACCCCACGCGGTCTGGGAAACCCGCAGCGATCGTTCCCGGAGGTCCGTCGATGCCGAGAATCCTCGCCGTTCTCGTGGCCGCGCTGCTGTCTGCCCCGTGTGCGACGTTCGCGTCGGACCAGGACGACATCGTGGACGAAGCGCCCGCCCGTTCTCAGCGGTTCTCGTAGCGCCCGTAGTCGAACAGCCCTGCTTCGATCGGCGCGCTCCTGCGATACGCGGCGATCAGAGCGTCGCTGACCGGCCAGAAGCGCGAATCGGTGCGCCGGATCCCGAAACGGGCCATCAGCGCAGCGTAACCGCTCTCGTCGTGCAGGGCGGCCACGGCATCGGCGAATGCCGGCAGGTCGGCGGCATCGACGACCTGGAACGCATTCGGATATGCGCCGAGGAATCCCTCGACGACAGTGACCGTGTCCTCGGCCGGCAGCCGGTTCTTCTCTCCGCTGAACATCTGCGAGATGTTCGAGTACGCGTTGTTGTGCAGCAGCGTATAGTGGTGCTCCTGGCCGCCGGCGACGACGACGGTGAGGAAAGTCACCTCGGGAAGGATCGACGTCCCCTCGCCGTGCAGCGATCCCAGGCGCGCGAGGCTGGCGCGCTCGGTGCGCGGCAGGCCGCGAATCGGCAGGTCGTAGCGGTGGTCCAGCACCGGGGCAAGCTTCTTCTGCATCATCGAGTAGAGCTGCGGCAACGGATCGCCCGCGTGGTAGGTGATGCCGGTTTCGTGCGCGAAGAACGCCTTTTCGCCCTGCAGGTACTGCTTCACGTCATCACTGGCGCCGCGGTACCAGTGGTCTCGCACAGCGTCGCGGCTGGCCAGCGGCAGAAGCGCGAGGAAGTTCGACTCTCCCTCCATGCGCAGGAAGTCCATGTACATCCGCGTCGTGACCTGGTGGCCGACGTTGCCATAGACGTCGTAGCCGGCCACCAGCAGGTAGTGGATCCTCTCGAGCAGCGAATAACCCACCACCCACGCCGTCTGCGGCTGGCCGAGGAGGCCCTGGACCACCGTGGCGCTGTCGAAGTGACGGAACACCGTCAGCGCGGCGTTGTGATTCTTGCCGTCGCCGTCCCACAGCAGGCCGAGAGTGGGTGAGTGGCGAGGACCGAAGTGTGCATTGAGGAAGTCGGTCTTTCCTTGCAGGTACGACGTCTCGGAGCGGGAGTACTTCTTCCACTTCAGCAGCGGCAGAGAGTCGGCGTCCTCCGCAGGCAGCACGACACGATCGAGCACTTTGGCCAGGTCGTCGGCGCCGAGCTCGAGCTGCTCGGCCTCCGGATTCACGAAGACGACCCAGAAAAGGTCGTCGATCACGTTGAGCGCGACCTGGCCGCGGCAGACCGGCCCCTTGATGAAGTTCATGATCGTGAACTGCGCTTCCTCGAGCATCAGGCGGTAGCGCGAACGGATCGGCAGCTCGCGGAACGCGACGAAAGGATTGGACGCGACGTCGGGCTCGTACGACGGAAGGCTCGTCACCTGGTAGTCGGGATCGAGGAAAAGCCCGCGCAGCCACTTCATCCTGGCGGCATCGAGCGCATACGGCATGTGCGTCTTGACGACCAGCGTGTCCTCGACGCGACGCAGGCGGTAGTAGATGCGCCCGGCGCCCGGATCGTCGTAAGGCCGCCGCGTCGCGATGATGCGAATCGGCGTGCCCGGCGGCGTGCTCGAGCGCACCAGGTCGAAGTATTCGCCCGGCGCGAGATCGTCGAAATAGAGGTGGGCCAGGTACCAGTGCTCGAAGATGTACCGGCTCATCAGTTTTTCTTTCAGGCTGTCTCCGTTGAGAAAGGCCTCCCACTCGCCAACGTGCCGGAGCTGCGCGTCCGGCAGCGCGGGAGGCGGCGCGTAAGGCGCACCGGCCTCGACCCAGCCGACCAGGGTGCGGTACTCCGCTTCGCTGAGCTGGGGCATTCCAAACGGCATGCCGAGCTCGGGGAGGTCTTTTTCGAGCTCGTCCACCTGCTCGATCGTTGCGCACTGCTGGGCGCGGTCCAGCGAAAAATCGTAGCGATCGGCAGGAAGGATCCCGGACTCCGGCGCGTGCCGCCTTTTGAGATCGAGCAGCCGGCACATCACGCTCGCCGCGTGGTTGGCTTGGGTCGAAGATGCGCGCTCGTTCAGCACCGGATGAAAACCACGCTCGCGCCACTGGCGGTTGCTCAGCGCGTCGACGTGGAGTCGCGTCGGCGCCGTTTCCAGCAGGCGCAGCGCGTAGACCTGCTCGGTAGTGCCGCCGCGGGTGATCCCGTCGTACGAGGAGAGCTTGAGCTGGCAGGGCGCGTCGTAGCAGGCGTGGCAGACGACACAACGAGCTGCGAATACCGGCTGCACCTTCTCCCACGCCGCGCGTGCGGCGGCGGAAGAGGACCCGGTGTCGAAACGGGCCGGATCAGCCTTGCCGTACAGGGAGTCCAGATGTGCGGTGACTCCGGACGAGCAGCCCGCAGCAGCCAGGAGCAGAGAGAAGACGAAGCAGCGAATCATCGCCGCGGTGTAGCGAATTTGGCCGAAGAGGCGAA
Source organism: Candidatus Binatia bacterium (assembly GCA_036493895.1). NCBI lineage: Bacteria > Candidatus Binatota > Binatia (SeqCode) > Binatia bacterium. The sequence goes on from DASXOZ010000074.1 coordinate 24,288, forward strand.
ACCGGCACCTGCGCGCGCTTTCCCGGATCGATCGGAATTCCCAAAAAGCGCGACGCGCGCGGCGGCGGCGGTAACCGGCCAGAACGTGGCCCGCGACAACCGGGGTTCGCTTCGATCTACCAGCTCTCCGTCCACGGCCGCACGTCGATCTCGTGAGTCCACGCGCTGCGCTGCTGGCAGTGCAGCATCCAGAAGCTGTCGGCGATCGCATCGGGATCGAGCATGCCGTCGGCTCCCTTCTCCGCTTTCGCGTGCGGAAGAAACGTGTTGACGCGGTCGCCGTCGATCATGCCGTCGACGATGACATGGCCGACATGGATCCCCTGGGGACCGAATTCCCGCGCCGCCGACTGGGCCAGCGCCCTCAGCGCCGCCTTGGCCTGCGCGAACCCGCCGAAATTTGCGCGCCCGCGAAGCGAGGCCGACGCGCCGGTCAGCAGCAGCGTGCCGCGGCCTCGCGGCAGCATGCGCTCGAGCGCCGCCTTCGCGAAGAAAAATCCGCCGAGCGCGCCGGTGCGCCACATGCCTTCGAGGAACTCCCGGTCCATCGCGAGGAAGCCCATCGGCCAGTTGCCGCCCGCGTTGAAAACCGCGACCTCCAGCGGCGCCTCGGCCGCGTCCGCAGCGGCAATCGCCGATCGCACGAGTTCCTCGTCGGTGACGTCGCCGACGACTTCGTGAACGACGCCTCCGGCGGCGCGGATCTCCGCAACGGCCGTGGCCAGCTTCTCCGACGAGCGGCCGATCACGACGACGCGAAAGCCTTCGCGCGCAAATCGCCGCGCGATCGCAGCGCCGAGACCCCTGGCCGGCCCAACTCCCGAAACGACAGCGGTGCATCCGGACATCGCTCTACCCTCCTCGCGCTGCGCGCCGGCGTCCGTCAGGCGACGAGCGCGATGATCATTCGCGCGATCAGCAGGATCTGGATCGTGAAGAACGCAGCCCTCACTTGCACCATCACGTGGTTAACGCCGACCACGTGAACGACGCTCTGTGCGACCCTCGCATAGAGCACGTACGCCATCGACGCATCGGCAACACCCGGTTTGCCCAGCACGTACGCCGACAACACGACGGCAGCGACGACGGGCAGGTTCTCGACGCAGTTCATGTGCGCGTGCTCGGCGCGGCGAACCAGCGCGGGAATCTCGGTCTGGCCGCCGCGCGTCCACGAAGCGGCGTTACTTCCGCGCATGACCATCGCGGTGCGGTAGCCGACGTAGATCGACATCAGCACGAGGGTCCAGGCGGCGAACAGGAGCAGGGCGGTGATTCCGGTCATCGGGTTCCTCCTTTGGCGGTCTTCGGATTCATGGTCGTTCCATTGCTTTGCGTGCGCGATGCGCGCCGTGGCACCTTCGCCGCGTGCGGCCCGGCGATGGGATTCCTGCTGCCCTGCACGCTTTCGATCGCTGCCCGGTACATCGAGCGAAGCGCGCTTCCGACTTCGTCCAGGGCGCGCGCCTCGCCGGCGGCCCGGCAAAGAATCACGCCGCCCTCGATCGACGAAACCGTGAGCGTGGCCAGGCGCCGCGCTTCCGCGCGTTTTACACCCTGCCGGGCCAGCACACCGGCGATCACGGTGTTCCACGACGCGAACACCCGCGCGGCGGTACGCGCGAGCTGCGGAGCGTCGCGCCTCGATTCGGCGACGATCGCGACGACCGAGCAACCGGCACGATAACCGGTCGCCGCGAGGTTCTGCTTCCACGCTGCAACGAAGCCGTCGAGCATCGCCACCGCGTCGCCGCTCGAAGCCAGCATCGCAAGGCCCTGCTTCACCATCTGTCCCGTCGCGACGAGCACTTCTTCGGCCAGCTCGGCCTTGCCGCCCGGGAAATGGTGATAGATCGCCCCGCGCGCCACGCCGCTGTGCGCGTTGATCTCCCTCAGGCCCGTGCCGCTGTAGCCGTGCTCGCGGAACAGCTCGATCGCGCTGCGGATCATGCGCGAACGGCTGTTTTCCTCTGCCGGCGACGCCCGCGACGCTGCATCCGCCGGCGTCGCAGGCGATGCCGAACGCGCCGCCGCGGCCGGATCGGCAGCCCGCGGCGGCGCACTCGTGGCCCTCGGCCTGCGGCGCGCGGCCGGCGGCGCCGTATGCGCCGCCCGCGCTTTCATCAGGCCGCTGCGCTCGGGCGCTTCTGGAACTCGCCGTGCCAGCGGTGGATGTTCTTGAGTCCCGGATCGAACTGCACGCCGGCGAACGACGAGAAGGCGAACGCGGCCCACATCGTGCAATCGGCGATCGACGGCTTCGAGCCGGCCAGAAACGCACTGGAGCCGACACGCGCATCGAGCACCGCCAGGTTGGACGCCAGCCGCGCACGCGCATTGTCGGCAGCGTCGGCCGACTGCTTGACGCGTCCGGCGAAGAACGGGCTCGCGTTCTGGAAGATGGTCCCGATCATCGCCATGACGCCGAGCTCGCAGATCCTTTCGGTCTCGCGGGCGCGCGCCCGTTCGATCGGCGTCTTTCCGATCATCGGCACCTCCGGATGCAGCTCGTCGAGGTACTCCATGATCGCCAGCGATTCGGTGAGGTGGGTTCCGTCGTCGAGCTCGAGCACCGGCAGCCCCATCAGCGGGTTTTTCTTCGCGAACTCGGGCTGGCGATTCTCGCCGGCCATGATGTCGATGTTGTGGTACGGGATCTTCAGGCCCTTTTCGGCGCAGAACACGCGCACTTTCTTCGGATTCGGGGCGCCGACGGCGTCGGTGTAGATCTTCATGTCGTTCTCCTCTCTTTCTTTGTTGGCGATCGTGGCTCGGTCGACGTTCGTTCGCGTTCTTCGCGTGACGGGCAGCGTTTCGTTGCAGATCAGCGGTCCGGATTTTTCTTTTCGATGAGCACTGCCGCCAGCGCCCGCCACTGGCCGACCGGCACTTCGTCGGGACTGGCGGACAGTGCCTGGATGCAGACATGGTCGGCGCCGGCGGCAAGGTGCTGCTCGATGCGCCGCGATACACTCGCCACGTCGCCCCACGCGACGATCGCATCCACCAGCCGGTCGCTTCCACCGTCGGCGACGTCCGCGGGGCCGAATCCGAGGCTTTCGAGGTTGCGCACGTAGTTGGGCAGGCCGAGGTAGGTCTGCATGTGCAGGCGCGCGATCTTTCGCGCCGATTCGGGGTTCTCGTCGAGGACCACCGCCTGCTCGGCGGCGAGCAGCTTGCCGGCACCGAGAATGCGCCGCGTTCGCGCGGTGTGCTCGGGTGTCACGAAATACGTATGCGCGCCGTCGGCGCGCTCGGCCGACAGCGCGAGCATCTTCGGATGCAGAGCACCGAGCACGCGCTGCGGGGGGGACGCAGGAGCGGCGCCCGCGTAAAGAGACGAATCCATCGCATCGAGGTACTGGCGCATGAACGCGTACGGCTGGCGGAAGTCGTGGCCGCGAAGTCCCTGGACCAGCGGCTGGTGGCTGACGCCGATCCCGAGCAGGAAGCGACCGGGATACGCTTCACCGAGGGTTTTCTGCGCCGCAGCCATCGCCATCGCATCACGCGCCCAGATGTTGGCGATGCCGGTCGCGACGACCAGGTGCCTGGTTGCAGCGAGCAGCAGCCCCGCGTGCGAGAAGGCTTCCTTTCCGAGCGCCTCCGGGATCCACAACGCGCCGTAGCCCAGCTCCTCGACTTCGCGCGCCGCGTGCTGCGCGCGCGAGGCCGGCAGCGCGTCGAGGTGATGCCAGATTCCTATGCGACCGATCTTCATGAGACCCTTTTCACCCGAGTCCCGGCGGCCAGCGACATTGCGCGGCGGCGGCAGGATTAGGACAGTCGTCCTAACACGGGCTTCTAGGCCCCGGAGCGCTCGGCAGTCAAGCTCTTTCTGTAGGTCGCCGCGGTCGTTGCCGGCGTTCCGCGTCGCGCTGCGTGCGGCGCCCGTCACCAGGAGCGCGCGAAACGCGCGCAGTCGCTGGAGTCGCGGCGTGGGGCCCCACCACTGCCGTTCCCTCGCATTTTTTCCGTGAACCGATCCGTTTTGCGGCGCCGCCGCGACGGGGCGGGGGGCGCCCGGCGCCGGATCGGCCGGCGCCGGCGGCCGGTGCAGCGCGACCTTTCGCGAAATCGGCGGGCCATGCGCACACTCGACCGGCACGGGCAGGCATCCTGCCGTGCGAGCAAGCGATGGCACATCGTCCGGCAGGCGAGCTGACGCGTTCGACACTGCAGATCCTGGCCCTCGGCCTGCTGATCGTCACGAGCTTCTGGATCCTCCAGCCTTTCCTGGCGGCGCTTACGTGGGCGACGACGATCGTCGTCGCGACCTGGCCCCTGCTGCTGGCACTCGAGGGTGCCATGGGCGGCAGGCGCGGCCCGGCCGCCGCGACGATGACGGCGCTATTGCTGATGCTGGTGCTGGTGCCGCTCATCCTCGGCACAACCGCCCTCGTCAGCCACGGCGCAAGCGTCGTCGAGTGGACGAAATCGCTGGCTGCGGTGACGATCCCTCCACCTCCACCGTGGCTCGCATCGATTCCGGTCGTGGGTGCCAAGGCTGCGGCGCGCTGGAGCCACTACGCTTCGCTCACCCACGAGGAGATTGCCGCCCAGCTTGCGCCCTACGGGCAGGCGGCGGCGCTGTGGATCGCAGCCGAGGTGGGCAGCATCGCGCTCGTCATCGGCCAGTTCCTGCTGACGGCGATCATCGCCGCCGTGCTGTACGTGCAGGGCGAGGCAGCGGCCGCCGAGATCGAGCGCTTCACTGCGCGCCTTGCCGGCGAGCAGGGCATCCGCGCGGCGCACCTGGCGGCCCAGGCCGTGCGCGGAGTCGCGCTCGGCGTCGTCGTCACCGCACTGCTGCAAACGGCGATGGTCGCCGCAGGCTTCCTCGTCGCCGGCATTCCTTTCGCAGCGATCCTCATCGCCGTCTGCTTCGTGCTGAGCATCGCGCAGATCGGGCCGGTGCCGGTGCTCATCGGTGCCGTCATCTGGGTCTGGATGAACGAACCCGTCGCGTGGTTCGCGGTGTTTCTTGGCTGGTGCATCCTGTGCGCACTGGTCGACAACGTCGTGCGTCCGGTGCTGATCCGCCGCGGCGCCGACCTGCCGCTCGCGCTGATCTTCATCGGCGTCATCGGCGGCCTTCTTGCGATGGGTGTGCTCGGGCTTTTCGTCGGCCCCGTCGTGCTGGCCGTGTCCTGGACCCTGCTCGACGAATGGCTCGCTGCCGGGGAAGCCGCCACGGGCGCAACTTCGGACTGAATCTCAGGGGGCTCCCACGCACTGGCCGCTGATGCAGACGGCGCAAGGGGCCTTGTGCAGCAGGTCGCACGGCTCGCAGCAGTCGGACGTCTGCGTGCAGCCTTCCTGGAAGAACGGAATGCACGACACGCAAAGCGCAGCCGGTCCCGCGCAGCAGGTGGTCGTGCCGGCGCTGACGCAGATGCAGCCGTGCTCGCAGACTCCGCCGTTGCAGATGTCGACGGTGCAGCCGTTCGAATCGTCGCAGTCGGCGTTGGTCGCGCACGTCGGCGGCGGTTGCGGCAACGTGGTGGTCGTCGTCGTGACCGACGACGCGCACGACGGCGTGCACAGCTGATTGGGCTCCGGGCACGGCACCCCGGGCGAGCACGCCGCGCCCGTGCAGAGGCCTTCGATCGTGTCGAAACATCCCGGCGTCGTGCTGCAGTCACCCGGCCTCGAAGAGCAGGTTCCGGCGGCCTCGCGCCAGCAGTCGTTCGGGTACGTCTTGCCGTCGCAGCCGCACACCGGAGCGTAGACATCGGGGCAAACCTGCGGCTTTTGCGTGCAGGTACCGCCGGCGGTGTCGCAGGTCGCGACGGGGCACTGGCAGAAGAACCCGGCGGCACAGTCGGCGTCGCTTCCGCAGCTCGTGCACGTCGCGGTGCCGCCGCTCGTTGCCGACAGGCAGGTCGCCTTGGCCTCGGTCATCACGGCACTGCGGCACGAGCGCGAGAGCAGCCCTTCATCGATGGCCGTCATCACGACGCCGCGAACGCAGCGAAGGTACGGTGCGCCGCGGTGGAAGCTGCAGCAGTTGCAGGTTGCCGGGACGCTCGATTCGACCGATGCGACTCCCGCGGCATCCGTGTCGGCGTCCCCGCAGGTCGCCAGGGCTGGCGCGGAAAACGCCAGAAGAACGCAGGCAGCAACGAGGGCAACGGCACGCATGGACAATCCTGCGACGATGCTTCTCCCGCGCAGCGGCGCCGTCAACTCCTGGGGCCGCCGATTGCGCGGGCGGCCTCGATTGCCGCGCAATTGCAGGTGGCCGCCCCAGACAGCCATGCCTCCTGCCAAGCCGCCGATGGGGGACGTCCGCTGCGACCTCACGGCTCGATGCAGGTAATCGTCGCCGAATCCTTGTCGGTGACGTAGTTGCCGGTGCCCGGCTCGGCGCCCTCCATGCTCTGCGTGAACCGGTACTTCGTGCTCGGTCCGGTGGACGGCAGCGGCCACAGGACTGGGCCCACCGTCGCTTCGGAGCGATCCGTCAGCGCATACAGCGCGTCGTGGTACAGTGGGGCGAGATCGAAGTTTCCGCCTGCACCGCGAATCGAGCCGCTGTACGAGTAGACGTCGACGTCGGAGCTGTGCGGGTCGGTTCCCGGGGCGAGGCTTTGTTCCCCGTGCGACAACGCAGCGGTACCAAAGGGATTTCCCGCATACGGCGGCGCAGGCGGCCCAGCCGCCGGCCGGCCGGACCTTCGGACAGGGTCACAGCCCGCGGCGCGTCTCCCGCGCCCAAACCTGATACTCTGTGTCCCACTCCGTGGATGTCCGCATGACGCAGGATTTGAGATCGCGCGCACCGCTGCGCCCGCTTTTGTTCTGGTTCGCGCTGCCGGCCCTCCTGTTCGCATCGTGCAGCCAGCCTCCGTCCGGCGGCAGCACCGAGGCGGTAATCGCCACGATGGCGACAATCGATGCAATTGAAGGAGAGGCGTACGTCGTGCACGGCGGTGCGAGCACCGCCGCCGCTGCCGGAGACTCGCTGGTAGCCGGTGACGGCATCCAGACCGGCGCAATCGGAAAAATGAGCCTCAAGCTGAGAGACGACTCGGTGCTCGCGATCGGGCCGAGCACTCGCGCCAGTCTCGATGAGCTCGTGATCGACGATCGGTCGCGCAGCGGCCGCATCCGCGTGCTGGTCGGAAAGTTCTGGATGCACGTGACGAAATGGACGGGCAGCGGAGAAAGCCGCTACGACGTGTCGACGCCGAGCGCGGTGGCCGGAGTGCGCGGCACGACGCTGTGGGGCGATACCGGCGTCGATACGATCTGCGCTCTCGAAGGCAGCATCGAGGTGCGGAGCCTGAAGCAGGGATCGCTGGCTCCGGCAACGCTCGAGACAGGTCACTGCGCATCGGAGCTGAGCCAGGGGCGGCTCACGCCGGTCGCTCCCGCTCCGGAGCAGATCCGCAAGTACCTGGACGAAGTGCTGATCGGGTCGCAGCCCTGACTCGCGCAGCGTCGCTCCGGGTCGTGATCGCGCGCCGCGCTACGGAAGGTCCATCACGAGCTGCAGCCGCACGCTGCGCCCCGGCGGACGGATTTTCATCGCGAGCGGAAGAGTGGCCGCACACTTCGCGACGTCGGCGCGGGCGCGCTCGCGATCTTCGTCGATGCCGCGCGCAATCTGCCTTCCGTCCGGCGAAAACGTGACATCGTAGACGAGGCGCATGCTCGCCGGATCGGGCGACGAAGCCACCGACGGCTTCCAGCAACGCTCGACGACGAGCTGCTTGTGCGCGGCCATTGCGCCGGCGGCATCGGTCCGGGCGCGGCGGATCGCGCGGAGGATCGCCTGCTGGGCTTGAGGTGCGAGCGCGTCCTGATGCGCAGCGGCCGCGTCGGTGCGCGCAGCGGCGACGGCGTCGTCGGCGCGTCGGTGACGCGGCGACGGCGGCGCACCTGCGGAAATGGACGGTGTCCATTGCGTCGCCACGAGCAGCGTCAGCGCGCCGCCCGCGACAAACGCAACCGCGATGGCAACGCGCGAACCGGACATGCGGGGCATCGGCTCCCTACATCACGACGACGCTGACGTAGCCCTGGTCGTTGCTGTTCCACGAGCTCGGACCGACCAGGCCGTTCTCGTAGCCGCACATGCCGAACTCGTACTGGCCGGTCGCGAGGGACGGGAAGGTGCCGCTGACCGAGAACGTCACGCGCGTGTCCTGCGGCACCCGCAGGTCGAAGATGCCGTTGCCGAGCGTGCTTGGAGGGCCGGGATCACCCGACAGGTGGTAGCACGGGTAGATGCGCAGGTTCTGACCGCCGCCGACGTTCGTCGATCCGAACGCCTTGCTCGCAGTCACCTGCACCTGCTGGCCGCTGGTGACGCTGGCCGACGCGAATGTCGTCAGGAACGCGATCGACGACGTCGGAGTCGAGCCGCCACCGTATGTCGTCGTCGTCGCGGAAAACGGCGAGCAGGTCACGGTTCCGTCGTCGGCGACGCCGGCGATGCCCGAGCCCGCGGCGCAGCCCGACGAAAGGCGAAGCTGGACCTGCGTGTCGTCGACGTCGCTGCTGCCGATCGAGCCGTCCTGGATGTCGGCGCCGGTGAGCGACTCGTCCTGCACGTCGGAGCCGGTGAGCGACCCGTCCTCGATGTCGCTCCCGGTCAGCGATTCGTCGGCAACCTCGTTCGAGCCGATCGATCCGGCGGCAAGGTCCGCGCCGGTGAGCGAGCCGTCGGAGACGTTGGAGCCGGTGATCGTCGAGGCAGCGATGTCGGTGCCCGTGATCGTTCCGTCGGAAATGTCGGCACCGGTGATCGATCCGTCGGCGATCTGGGTGCCGGTGATGGAGCCGGACTGGATGTCGGTGCCGGTGAGCGAGCCGTCCTGGACGTCGGCGCCGGTCAGCGAGCCGTCGGCGACGTTCGCGGAGCCGATCGAATCGGGCGCCAGGTGCGCTCCGTCGACAAGACCCTGCTCATCGGACAGCCGCACTCCGGGCGTGCAGCTCGGCAGCCAAACCGAGCACGGCGTCGAGACTCCGTCGTCGAGATAGATCGAGCAGCCGGCCGGAGGAGTCTTCGACCCGAGCGACGACGGGTCCTGGATCTGGCAAGCCTTGGCGATGTCGCCGGCGATGCAGGTCGCGTCGTTGAAAAACGGATTCTCCTCGGCGCCCGAATACGCGCCCCACAGCAGCGGACCGGCGATACCGCCGGCGTCGACGTAAATGATGCCGGTCTTCTTGTCGATTTTGGCTTTGCACTTCTCGAGCGCATGAGCGCTCGGGCTGGCGGCAATCACGACGGCGGCCGAAATTCCTGCACGAAGCAGGACCTGGCGAAGCGATGCGTTCATGGGCTTCTCCCCCTGCGGCCGGACAACGCGGATTCTGGTGGCCCGCGCGCGCCGCGACACTCCCGGATAACTCCCGCGCCGGGTTTACACCAGAGGCGAATCCCGGGTCGCCCGCGGTCCGGCAGGCCGGAAGTCGATCTTCTATTAGACTGGATGCTAGTTTCCGCTATACTGGATCACGATGGAGATCCGGGAACGCATTGCGGCCACGCTGCGCGCTCTCAGGGCCAGGCGCGGCTATTCGCTCGAGCAACTGGCCGGGCGCAGCGGCGTCAGCCGCTCGATGATCTCGCTGGTCGAGCGCGCCGAGAGCGATCCCACCGCCGTGGTGCTTTCCAGGCTCGCCGACGGGCTGGGCGTTCCGCTCGCGGCACTGCTGGCCGACGAGGCGCCGGGGCCCGCCCCTTCGCCGCTCTCCCAACGCGCCAACCAGGTCGTGTGGAAGGACCCGGAGTCCGGCTACCTGCGACGCAGCATCTCGCCTCCCGGCTTTGCGTCACCGCTCGCGATTGCCGAAGTCACGTTCCCGCCCGGACGTCGCGTCAGCTTCGACAACATCGCGCGCGGCAGCGCCGTTGACCAGCAGGTCTGGATGCTCGAGGGAGCGATGGAGGTCATCGTCGGCGACAGCACCTTCGTGCTTCACGAAGGCGACTGCCTTGCGATGCGACTGGATCGCCCGACGACGTTCCGCAATGCGTCGCGCAGGAGCGCGCGTTATGCGGTCGTCGTTGCCGGTGACGGAGGCAACCCATGACGACGGCAGCGCTCCGCATCCGCCGGCTCGACGAGCGCGAAGCTGCCGCAGCCGTGCCGGCGCTCGCCCGCATTCTCGTCGACTGCGTCGATGGCGGCGCCTCCGTCGGATTCCTCTTCCCTCTGGCGCGCGACAAGGCGGAAGCGTTCTGGCAGCGAGCGGTCGCAGGCGTCGCGGCGGGCGAGCGTGCGCTGCTCGTTGCCGAGGAGCCGGGCGAAGGCATCATCGGCACCGTGCAGCTGGTGTGGTCGCTGCCGGAAAACCAGCCCCACCGGGCAGACGTCACCAAGCTGCTGGTCCATCGGCGCGCGCGGCACCGCGGCGTGGCGGCAGCACTGATGCACGGGCTCGAGCAGGCCGCTCTTGCCGGGGAAAAGACCCTTCTCGTGCTCGACACCGTCACGGGCGCCGATGCCGAACGTCTCTATCTGCGCCTGGGCTGGCAACCGGTCGGGGTCATTCCGGGTTATGCGCTGATGCCGGACGGTGCGCCCTGCTCGACGACGGTTTTTTTCCGCAACGTCGCGCCGTCCTCGCGCGCAGCGCGCGAGGACGGGACATCGCCACTGGACCTGGCTTTGCCTGGCCTCTACAACTCCCCCATGCCGAGCTGGCCCATTGCCGAAGTCGAAGAAGCGTTTCGCAATTACTGGCGCACCGGTGCAGTCGGAGAGAACTGGGACGCGTGGGCGGATCTGTTCACCGAGGATGCACTCTACGTCGAGCACGTGCTCGGCAACCGCAACGGTCGCGAAGAGATCCGCCAGTGGATCAAGCCGATCATGGCGCAGTACGGCGAGCTGTACACGGTCTACGAGTGGCACCTGGCCGATCCGTCGGGGCGCGTCGTCGTCTACATGCAGAACCGTCGCGATCATCCGTCGGGACACGGCGTGCTGGATTTCCCGGGAATCACGATCCTGCAATACGCGGGCGGCGGAAAGTGGTGCCTCGAGGAAGATTACTGGGCAATGCCGGCGGCGATGCGCGCCACCGAGGACTATGCGGCCGCGCGCGCGAAGCACGATCCGGCCCACAACGAAAAACGCACCCGTGGTGACTGGGGCAACGGTCCCGACTGGACGCGCGGCGCCGCGACGTACTGGGCAGCGCATCCGAAAATAGACGCCTAGCAGGTTGCGCCGCGATCGCGCGACGGCAGTGACTACTCGCGCTTTGCTTTCTCGCTCTTCTCGGGCGCGATCCAGCCCTGCTTCGCGAAGTACTCCGACAGGTATTTCACCGCCTGCTGCCCGCTTCGGCCGGCGAGGTTTCCGGTCGCGCTGCGATGGACCTTGATGCCACCGATGGCGGCGTTCGTCGCGACGGCCGCAGGAGCTACTCCACCGGTGACGACGGCGCCGGCCGTCATCGTCACCGCCGCGCCCGGCAGCTCTCCGCTGTCGGCGTGGGTGGAGAAATCGACGAGCTTCTCGCGATCCGGACCGAGGTAGACCTGCAGCTGCGCATCGATGCGCGACTTGCCGGAACCGAAGCCGATGACGACGCGGCGCAGGCGACTGCCCTCGTTGATGTCGATGAATTCGCCGTCGATCAGCAACTCCCCGCGCCCGGGCTCGGTACCGCGCGCCACCCTCGTCGCATCGAAGCCGAGCTTGCGCAGGCCTTCGACCGTGTCGTCGCCGAATGCGTCGACGGCCTCCTTCGCCACGGCCTCCTTGCGCTGGTTGAGAGATTTTCCCTGGGCCTTCGCCCTGGTATTCGCGGTCACGCTGCTGTTGGGGTTCACCTGCGACTCCCTGGTCGCAAGGTCACTGACGAGAATGCGCTGGGGTCGCGGAAGGCCCGCCGGCTTTGCTTCCTGCTGGGGGCGCACTCCGGCGGTGCTGCACGCGCCGGCAGTGACAAGGGCGGCAACGAGACCACAGCGCACAAAAGAAGAAACGTTCATGCAGGCTCCTGTCGGGGCATCGCACCGGGCAATCACGACTCGTGACTTGCAGCACGACGGCGCGGGAAAACCGAAACGGAACCGACGCTACGACAAAAACCGCCGGCGAACAATCACCGCTGGGGCTACCCGTCGGAGCCAAACGTGCGCCAGTTCACAGCCGGGGGCGCGTGGCTGCGCCTGCCAGCGGGAGTCTTAGACGAAGCGGCTGCCGCCCGGCTCATTCTTCCACCCGGATGCTCGCGCCCCGGCTCTCGACCGCCGCGCGGCAGAACGCCATGCGAGGCCCGTGCCCCGGGGACGCCCCGATACTGCGTCCGGGCCCGGCCTGCCGTGCTTGTCGAAGACGCGCGCCGAGTTACTGTAGATAACCGAACGAGCGAAGCTCACCCTTGAGCTTCTCGTCGATCACGGCCGGAGCGGAATCCGGCGAGGCGGCGCGCGTTGCCGCCGTCAGTGTCGACAGCGCCTTGGCCAGCTCGGGATGCTCGGCCACGACGTTGTGCTTCTCGTCCGGATCCACCGAGTGGTCGTACAGCTCTTCGCGGGCGACCTTGTAGTAGTCGCCCTCGGGCGCGCATTTGGGCGTAATGCCGTCCGGGTTGCTGATGTAGCGCCAGCGGCTGGTGCGTACCGTCTGCATCGATTCGTGCGAATCGGCGCTGTACCACTCGCTCGATGCGATGGCGTCACCGCCGTCAGCCGCGCGGGCGTCGCCACCGCCCGGTTGCTGCAGCAGGGATTTTCCCTCGAACGACGAGAGCAGCGGCAGCCCGACCAGCTTCGCCAGGGTCGGTGTCACGTCGGCCATCGCGACGATGCGCGAGACGCGCGTGCCGGCGCCGGCTCCGTCCGGGAGCGCCACGATCATCGGAATCCTCAGCACCGATTCGTAGATCGAGCACTCGTGGTAGAGGTAGCGGTTGTGCTGCCAGAGGTCTTCGCCGTGATCGGCGACGAAGACGACCACCGTACGCGCGGCCAGGCCTTCCTGCTCGAGCGCTGCCATGAGTGCTCCGACCTGCGCATCCGCGAAATGCACTTCCCCGTCATACAGTCCGTTGACCTCGGCCAGGTCGTCCGGCGAAAGGTCCGCCTGGCGCAGCACGATCCCGTCGAGGAACACGCGCTCGCGACTTACCGGCCCCGCGTAGTCCTTGCGCGTGAACAGGTCGTGCGCCGCCGGAGGATTGTACGGCGCGTGCGGTGCCATCAGGTGCACCCAGGCAAAGAACCTGCCGGTGGCGTTCGCACGGAAGAATTCGATCGCCGCCCTGGTGATCGCGACGTCGTCGCCGCACTGCCTCTCGTCGAACTCTTCCCTGCTCCTGGCCAGGTTGCAGACGCTCCCGCCGGTAAAAGCCGCGGTCCGGTAGCCACCGTCGTGGGCGAGACCGATGACGGTCGCAACCTCGGGGTCGAGGTACTGGCCGTTCCAGCGCAGGTTCGTCGTCGACGGCGCAAGTGACGTCAGCATCGTCGCCAGCGACGGCCACGTCATGCCGCGCGGTGCGTACGCGCGTTCGAACGTGATCGCGCGGCGCGCGAGCGCATCGATCGACGGAGACGTCGCCCGGCTGTATCCGTAGTTGGAGAGACGGTCGGCACGCAGCGTGTCGACCGAGATCAACAGGACGTTGTCGCCGGGATAGGAATGATCGGCGGGACGGCCGGCGGGACGCAGCAGGAACGCAGCGGCGGCGCCGGCGGCGAGAGCCACGAACAGGAAAACGAGCCTGCGCGCCATCACGGATCCATCCACGTGGTGCGCACGGTGGTGCGCACGCGGCGGTCCGCCACCACATAGCACGCGGGAGTAGCGCCGAGAAGCCGGCGGCAACGGCTTGCCGCGACGGCGCAGCCTCCGCCGCTCAGTTCACGCGACGCTCGAGACCGGCCCAGTACGGCTCGCGCAACTCGCGGCGCAGGATTTTGCCCGACGGATTGCGCGGCAACGCCGCGAGGAAATCGACCGATTTGGGGCACTTGTACGCTGCGATCCGTGTCTTGCAGTACGCGATGATGTCACCCTCGCCGAGAGTGGCGCCCGTTTCGAGCACGACGCAGGCCTTGACCGCTTCTCCCCACTTCTTGTCCGGCACTCCGATGACCGCAGCGTCCGCAACCTGCGGATGACTCATCAGCGCGTTCTCGACCTCGGCCGGATAAATGTTCTCCCCACCGGAAACGATCATGTCCTTGACGCGATCGTGGATGAACAGGTAGCCATCATCGTCGAAGTAGCCTGCATCGCCCGTGAGGAACCAGCCGTCGACGATCGAGGTCGCCGTCGCGTCGGGGTTGCCCCAGTATCCCTTCATCACCGTCGGCGACTTGATCGCGATCTCGCCCACTTCGCCGGGCGGCAGCGCCTGGCCGCCCGCGCCGAGAACGCGGATCTCGAAACCCGGATAGGCGCGCCCGCACGAACGCAGCTTGCCGAGCGAAGGATCGTGGCTCGGTCCGTCCAGCGCCGTGCCCGCGCCGACCGTTTCGGTCAGACCGTAAAGCTGCGTGAATGAGCAGTTGAAGAGCTTCGTCGCGCGCAGAAGCACATCCTCGGAGATGGGAGAAGCCCCGTAGAAAACGTGTCGCAGCGACGAGAAGTCGTGGCTTTCCACGCCGGGCACCTGCAGCAGGAACTGGATGACGGCCGGCACCAGGAACATGTTGTTGATCTGGTAGCGAACGAGGAAATCGAGCACGGCGCGCGGCTCGACCTGTTTCATGATCACGGCGCGGGCACCCTGGCCCGTCGTCACCAGGCCCATGTTCACCCCGGCCACGTGGAAGTTCGGCATCGCGACGAGGTTCGAATCGCCCGCCTCGTAGTCGGCCCAGCCGGCCTTCTGCGCAAGCTCGAAGAACGCGATGTAGTTCGCGTTGGTCAGCTGCACTCCTTTCGGATGCCCGGTGGTGCCGCTGGTGTAGAGCTGGAGCACGTCGTCGTCCGGCGCGATGCCGAGCATCGGGTCGACATCGCTTTGCGAGTCTCTCCACGATGCGAACTCCGGCCAGGACCCGTGAGCGCCGTCGATCGCGACGATGTGGCGCACGGTCCGAAGCTCGCCGCGGATCTTTTCGACGACTTCGAGGAACTCGGCGCCGACGAACAGCACCTCGGCACGCGCGTCGTTCAGGACATAGACGATTTCGGGCGCAGCCAGTCGCCAGTTGACGCCGACCAGCACGGCGTTGGCCTTGAAGCATCCGTAGACGACTTCGAAGAAACGGTCGGAGTTGAGGCCCATGTAGCCGATTCTGGCCTGGGGCTCGACGCCGAAAGCGACGAGGCCATTGGCGATGCGGCTGGCGTGCCGGTCGAGCTGCCGGAACGTCGTCGTGCGTTCCTCGAAGACCTGCGCGACGCCGTCCGGCCTTCGGCCGGCCTGCTGGCGCGTAAGGTCGGCAAGCGCGTGGAGATCGGAAAAATCGAACATGCGCAAAACTCCTCGACAAGGGCCGCGCAGACGTGCGGGCGGCGCCTTTCTATCGCAAAGGAGAGTCGTGGGGTATCGCTTCCGCAACGGTCCCGGTCAGGGACACGAGTTGCTGCCGGGAACGTAGACGGCTGCCGGATCCCCGGCACAAAGCGCGACGAGCGAGCCCTGGCGACGGATGCGGGCCGGCCCGGGCAGTCCGATCGACGTGTTCGCGCCGATGCTCGAGGTCGGCGGCACGCAGAACGTCGCGCCGACCAGCGGATCGGACGGGTCGGGGGCGCCCGTCGCGACGATCGGATCGAGGAAACACTTGCGCGACTGGACGAGGCTGCAGGCACCGGCGTCGAAGCCGAGCCGATCGACGCTGCAGTCGAAATTCGATGCGCAAGCGCGGATGCCGGTGCCGTCGGCCATCAGCAATCCGTCGCAGAAGGTGTCGTTCGGGCCGCCGGAGCAGGTTCCTTCGCCGTTTCCTTCGTCGGTGCACGATCCGCTGCAGGAATTGGGCAGCGGCGTCGTGCCGGGGCCCGACGCCGAGCACGTGGAGGCGTCGCAGGGACCGAGATCGACTCCCTGGCAGTCGGAGTTGGTGCTGCAGGTTCGCGCGGTCGCGCCGCTGCAGCGCGTGTTGCCGAGCACCGTGCAGGTTCCAAGGTCGAAGTTCGTGCAATCCTGGCTGCTGTTGCATGCGTGGCCGGAAGCGGACGCGCAACTCTTCACGCCGGCGCAGTCGGAGTCCGCGTGACAGACCAGATCCGCGTGGCCGCTGCAGACGAGGCACGGACAGAGCCGGCCCGTGAACGGGTCGCACGGAAGAGTTCCCGCCAGCGAAGCGGTGCCGGTGGTCTCGAAATCGAGCACCGGAACACCGAAGTCGCCGAGCTGCGACGACGGATCGGGCAGGCAGTCGAGGCTGTAGCCGGCGCCGCCACCCGCAGGGAATGCCCGGTTGGTTGCCGTGACGTCGCAGCTCCGGCCGTCGTTGGCGCCGCCGATGCATGTTCCATCGCGGTGACCGTCGCCGGCAGTCGCATCGAGCACGCAGGGATTGGCGCCGCCGCAGTCGGCGTTGCCCGTGCAGGGCTGGCCTCCGGACGTGCAGGAGCCGCCGCAGATCGGGCAGGGCAGCGCGAGGCTGTCCCCTTCGTAGGTGAGCAGCTCGAGCTTCTTCGAAATGCCGCTCGCACCGCTGTCGACGTCGATCGTTCCGGTGACGTCGGCGACCAGCTCCGGCACGACGCAGAACGGAAAATCGACGGACGCCACCGGAATCGGTGTTTCCTCGTAACAGGCGCAGGCGGCGGCGCCGGAACAGGTGCCGGCGCACTCGGCGTTGGTGGAGCAGGTTTTTCCGGCGTCGCTGCCGCAGCGCGTGACGACGGCGCAGGGCCGGGCGTCTTTCGGGCAGTCGGTGTTCGTCGTGCAGACGGTATCGGGTGCCAGCGCGCAGTGCAGCGCGCATGCGCCGTTGTTGCAGTCGGTGTCGTCGGAACAGGACCGGCCGTCGAACGCTCCGCCGGAGCAGGCCGGGCACTGCGCGTGGTCGGTCGCGAACGGCTCGCTGCAGACGCTGCGCGAGTCGTTCGCGCAGCGGCAATTGCCGGCGGACGCATCGACTCCCTCGACCTGGCACTGGCCGCATCCGGAATCGCTGCCGTTGCAGAGGATCGAGAGCATCAGCGATGAGCCGTCGTCGAGCGCGATGTCGTGCGCTTTGCCCGTCCAGCCGAGATCGAGCTCGCTCGCGGTTCGACACAGCCCGATCGAAGTGTCGCAGGCTCCGGCGCTGCAGTCGTCATTCGACACGCAGGTGGCGCCGAAGCCTCCGCGCGTGGTCCAGCGCACCGAGACGGGGCAACCTGCTGCACCGGTGCACGACGGGCAGTGGAGCGTGACGTCCTGACCGACCGCGAACTTGAGGCACAGCAGCGCGTCGCTCGCGGTGATGTCGCTGCTGTCGTTGACGTCGCAGGTGCACAGCAGGCAGGAGCGAAGCTGTACCGCGGCATTGAGGATGTAGAGGCAATCGCTCGTCTTCGGCTGGGTCTGGCTGACCGGGACTCCGCAATCGCCGGTAGCCGCTGCGGCCGCAGGCTCCAGGATGCGCAGCATCGCGGCAACGACCAGCAGCGCAACGGGAGCGGCAACGGTCGCGATGGAAAAGGTGGATCGCTTCACGGCGACGATTCTTTCGCCGGGCGGCGTTCGCGCACAATACGGCATCTACGGAAAACGCGCCGCCGGCCCCCGCGCCTGCCCTCGAAAAGGGGTCGGCACACCCGGATGGCCCTTGGCGCCCCGAAATGCCCGAGCGCAGACCCTCGTTTTGAATGACCGCGGCCGTCCGAGCATGGTCGCCGCCCATATGGAGAGTCGGAGGCAGGGGCACAGCCCGAGGCTGGCGCTGGTGCCCGGGCTGAGGCGGAGCCGCCGGCGCGGCGCCTGCGCCGGGGCGGCGCTCGCCCTGGGACTCGTGGCGCTGGCGTCGGCTTCGCGCGCAGAAGACCCGGCCGCGTGGCTCGCAGGACCCGATGCGACCGGCGACTGGGGCGGCGAGCGCACCAAACTCGACGAGCACGGCGTCCACTTCGACGTCACCTACACTTCCGAAGTTTTCACACGCGACTTCGAGGCAGTGAAATACCGGGGTGACGCCGACCTGATGCTGACGGTCGACACCGCAAAGGCCGGCATGTGGAAAGGCGGGACCTTGTTCGGCTACGCGCAGGACGACCGCGGCGACGGCGTCTCCCCGCACCTCGGACTGGTGATGCCGGTATCGAACTACGAAGCTCCGGCGTTCACCCAGCTCTCCGAGCTGTGGATCTACCAGCAGCTTCCGGCGGGTTTCGCGCTGCGCCTCGGCAAGCAGGATGCCAACCGCGATTTTGCGTCCCCGCGTTTCGGCGGCAACTTCCTCAACTCGTCGTTCGGCGTGCTGCCGACGGCGCCGATGCCGTCGTTTCCCGCGCCCGCGCTCGGCGCTTCCCTGTTCGCGCAGCCCGCATCCTGGCTGAGCCTTCGCGGCGGCGTCTACGACGGCTCGTCTCGCAGCGAGTCGTTTGCCGGCAGTGCATTCAACCACGGCGGCGGCGTGTTCGCGATCGGTGCCGCGCGCCTGGAGCAAGGCCTCGACGGCCCTCGCGACATCGTATGGCAGGTCGGAGGCTGGCACCTGAGCGGGGACAACCGCAGCGGCGGCTTCGCCGTCGGCGACCTGTTCGTGCATATGCCGGTGACCGACGCTCATCCGGACCCGCGTACGTTCCAGTTCTTCGTGCGCACCAACTTCGAACCCGACGCCAAGTCCGGCCCGGACGGAAAAGTCGCCAAGGTCTACGTCGGCGGCGGCGCCACCGCGCACGGCTTTTTCGGCAAGAACAACACCGTCGGACTCGGCAGCGGCTACGTGTCGGTCGAGGGCGCGGACGAGACTTTCCTCGAGCTGTTCTTCAAGTGGAGACCGCTGGCGTGGTTCACGATCGAGCCCGATGCGCAGTTGTACTTCGACGGCAATGACACGCACGTCGTGATTGGTCTCAGGACGAAGCTCAAGCTGTGAGCGACGAGCGCGATACGGACGCGCGGGCGCTGGGTCTTGCGGCAGTTGCGACCACCGTGCTGCTGTGGGGACTGAGCGCCGTCGCAATCAAGGCCGTGTCGACGACGGGCCTGGTCACGACGATGTACCGGCTCGCGTTCGCGAGCCCCGTGCTGCTCGCTTCGCTGGCGACTGCGTCGGTGCGGCGCCGCCTGGATCGCGACTGGGCCCGCGCCTGCGTCATCGGCGGGCTGCTGTTCTCGCTGCACCAGATGCTGTACTTCCAGAGCCTGAAGCTCACCACCGTGACCAATGTCACGATCATCGGCGCCCTTCAGCCGGCTCTCGTGCTGCTGCTCTCCGGTCCGCTGTTCGGCGAGACTGCTGCTCCGGGTTCGCTCGCATGGTCTGCGCTGGCGCTGGTCGGCACCGGGCTGGTGGTGCTCGGCTCCAGCCACGGCGGCTCCTCGAGCATCGCGGGCGATGCGATGGCGTTCGTCAACCTGTTCGCGTTCACTGCGTATTTCCTCGCGTCCAAGCGCTTCCGCGAACGAATCCACGCGTGGGACTACGTCGCCGGCATGACGATCGTCGCCGGCGTGGTCGTCACTTCCATCACGCTGGCCTCCCACCCGGACTTCGGGCGGCCGCGCCCCTGGGAATGGGTCACGCTGGCGTGGCTCGCGCTCCTTCCCGGAACGCTCGGTCACGTCCTGACGAACTGGGCCCACGCGCACGTTCCGGCCTTCGTCTCCTCGATGATCCTGCTCGCGGTACCGATCGTCGCCGCCGCCGGGGCGCACGTGCTGCTCGGCGAAGTCCTCTCCCCCGTGCAGCTGGCCGGCGGCGCCATCGTGCTGCTGTCGATCGCGGCGATCATCCGCTCGGCGCCCGGCAGCGAGCGCGAAGTGCTCGCCGAAGCGACGCAGTTCACAGAAGCGCCCTGACCTGCCCCAAAAGCCGCGCCTCGTTGTGCACGGCGATACGAACATCAGTGACGCGCAGCACGTATTGCCGGCGCAGCGGACCGCAAAGCCGCAGCCGTTCGGGCCGAGCCGAGCGCCGGGCACCAGCGCCAACGACCCGCGGAGGGACGATAAACTGGCGTCAGGTCGGCGAAACCGTCACAAATGGCGGTGGGGGACGGCGCTTTTCCAGGGCCAGACGCGTCCCCTCAGGGCGGTTTGTTGCGCGATGGCTCGTCGGCTCCGATGGACAGCATTCCTGGCGCCCCTGCGGCGGTTTCGCCGCCAGGCGCCGCGCCGCGCGAGCATTCTCGCGGTAGCGGCGGCCGTCCTGCTGTCGTGCAACCCCGAAGCCTCGCCTCCGCTGCGGGTCGGGATCTGCCCGCGGGTGCCGGCCGAGCTCGCGTTCATTGCACGGGATCTGGGATTTTTTGCCGACCATGATGTCGAGCTGGTGCAGTACAGCTCGCCGATCGAGCTCGCCCGCCATCTTCGAGAAGGCAGCCTCGATGCGGCGGCGCTGACGCTCGACTTCGTTCCTTACCTCGCAGCGTCGATCCCGTCGCTGGACGTGGTGTTCGTGCTCGGTGTCTCCAAGGGCGCCGACGGCATCGTGGCCGGAGCAGAGATCGGCGACCTGGCGGGGCTTCGCGGCAAACGCATCGGTCTGGAAGCGAGCCCCCTCGGTGCCCACCTTCTGCTGCGTGCTCTGAAAGCAGGAGGCCTGTCCCAGCGTGACGTCGAAGCCGTCTCCGTCGACGGCGAGGACCAGGCCGATGCCTTTCTCACGCACCAGGTGGACGCGGTCGTAACCGCCGATCCCGATCGCCGGCGCCTGCTGTCGTCGGGCGCGACGTCGCTGTTCGACAGCTCGCGAACGCCGGGCGAGATCGTCGACGTGCTGCTCGTGCCCGGCACGACTGTCGCCACCCAGGACAAGGCGCTGCGCAAGCTCCTGGACGGATGGCTTGCGGCATTCACTCGCCTGGACGACGACCACGTGCCGACGGTCGCCAAGCTCGCATCCGGACTGTGGGTGGATTCGGCGGCGATCGAGCAGGCGCTGGCGGGAACCCGCCTCGGCGACCTCGCGCTCAACCACGAGATGCTGGCCGGACCGCGACCGAAGCTGGCGTCGGTGCTCGAGGACACCGAAGCCCTCGCGGTCGAAGCGGGGCTGCTTCGCCCCGACCACCGTGAGTCGGTTCGCTTCGATGATTCGTTCCTCCCGGGCGTGGTCTCGCGACCGCTCGGCCAGAGTGGGGGCGGCACGCCGTGATGTTGCGCGGCATGCGGCTGCGGTATGCCGTCCCGCTGCTCGTGCTCGGCGTCGGCGTGATCGTCGCGGCGCTGTTCCTGTTCATCGAGCTGCGCCAGACCAACGATCGCGCAGTCAGGAGCGCGATCCAGCAGCTCGGCGTGCTCAGCGGCATCATGGTCGACGACATCGAGCGGGCGCTGCGGCGCGGCGACCGCGTCAACGTGCGCGACACCTTCGATCCGGTGCGAGCCACGCGCACCACGCGAGCGGCATTCGTGCTCGACGAATCCGACCGCGTGCTCTACGCCACCGACCGCGCCAGCGAAGGTTACGAGCTCCCGCGCACCAGCTTCGCGTCCGACACTGCCCTGGTCGACAGTGTCAGGCGCAGCGGCCGGCCCCAGTACCAGGTGAGCGAAGACGGCTCCCTGCTGCTGTGGGCCCACTCGTTCTCGATGCCGCCGCGAAGCGGCGAGCTGCTGCCCACGCGCAGCGGCGTGCTGCTCGTCCTTTACAACCTCGACATCCCGCGCCTGGAATCGCTGCGCGACGCGCTGTCGCGCACCGGCACTGCGTTGCTGATGATCGCGCTCCTGTGCGTGCTCGTGACGTGGATCTTCCACCGCTCGTTCACGCCGCGCATCAGCGCCCTGATCCGCTCGACGGAGAAGATTGCCGACGGCGACTACCAGGGCGTCCCGCACATCGCCGGAGACGACGAGCTCGCGACGATCGGCCGGGCGATCTCGCAGATGGCCTCGGCACTCGACCGCGAGCAGCGCAAGCTGCTGAAGTCGGAAGCCGACCTGCGAAAGCTCAACAGCGAGCTGGAGACGCGGGTGCGCGAACGCACTTCCGAGGCGATCGGCTATGCCCTCGACATGGAAGCGTTCGCGTTCATGATCTCCCACGACCTTCGCACGCCGCTGCGATCGATCGCCGGGTTCGCCCAGGTGCTGGCCCAGGACAACGCGGCGACGATCGGCCAGGAAGGCCTCGAGAACCTCGGCCGCGTGCTGCTCAACGCCAAGCGCATGAACCGGCTGATGGACGACATCCTCGCGCTGTCGCGCCACGGTCGCCAGCCGCTGCAGACCACCGACGTCGACATGGCGATGCTGGGAAGGTCGGTTGCCACCGAGCTGCTCAGCGACCAGAAGAATCCCGACCGCATCCACCTGCGCATCGACGACATGCCGCCGGCCACGGCCGACGAAGGCCTGCTTCGCCAGGTCATCCAGAACCTGCTGTCCAACGCGATCAAGTATTCCGCCGTGCGCGAAACCGCGGAGATCCACTTCGGATGCACGCGCGACTCGCGCGGGCCGGTGTACTTCGTGGCCGACAACGGGATCGGCTTCGCGATGAAATACGCGAACCAGGTGTTCGCCCCGTTCAAACGCCTGCACGCGCCGAGCGAATACGAAGGCACCGGCGTCGGGCTCGCGATCGTAAAGCGCGTGCTCGACCGGCACGCAGGCAGCATCTGGGTCCGCAGCCAGTTCGGCGCGGGCACGACGTTCTACTTCTCGTTCTTCCGGGCCAGCGAAGCCATCGAGCTCGCGCGCCAGGGCGATACCGAAGCATTCCGTCGAGTAGGCGAAGTGCTGCAGTAACGGGCGTGCTGCGAATAGTGGACAACGCCGGCCGGCGCGCGAGCGCGCCGATCCGACCGCGAAAGCCTGCCCTTACGGCAGCCGTACCTGGAAGCTCTTCGCGTCGTTGCGAACCGGCTCGTTCGAGTAGTCGGCCGTCCAGCAGTCGGCAGCATCGACCGTATTGACGAGCTGCACACGGACGGGAAGCTGTCCGGCCGTAAGCGGAGTCGCCAGCGATGCGAGCCCCGAGCCGACGGCGGACACCTGGGCCTTGGTCGCCCCCATGTCTCCCGGCGTGATCTGGGACTTGCGAACGCCGCTGCTGCTGCCGCTGGAGTCGCGATAGCTGTAGCGACCGGCGATCATCGTCGACGCGTTCCAGTGGCTGCCGTGCGCGATCGTCGCCTGCGTGAGCAACGAGCCGTTGGCATAGACGCAAAGTGCGTAGTCGGTCGTCGAGACCGGATCCCCGAGTGCCGACGGATCCACGGCATCACCGCGGCCCCACGACCACAGCAGCTTGTTTCGCGAAGGATCCATCGAGCTCGTCGTCAGCGAGAAGCGGGACTGGCCCGGGGCGAAACAGCCCGAGCGCGGCGAGGCGTCGCAGGCGATCGTCGGCGTCATGCTGCCGCGCACCGCCCGGGCGTTGTACGCGTCGGTCTTGGACGGAGAACTGAGGCCGCCGGACGACACCGTGTAGCACTCGAGCCACGCCAGGTCGTTCGAGCCGTTCACCGTCGAATCCGTCCAGCTATGGTAGAACGGCGAGCAGCTGCACTCGGAGGTTGCGCCGGCGCCGTCCACCGTGCAGCCGGGATTTGCGGTCGTGTACGGCGGGTCGCCGGCGCTGTACGGTCCGCAGTTGCTGTTGAACTCCGGTGGATTGCAGCCGCCGATCGTGTCGCCGCACGTCGCGCCGACTTCGATGCTTTCGGCTTCTGCCGGCAGTCCGGTGAACGATCCGTTCTGTCCGGCTGCGGTCGGAATGCGCCAGTCGTGGTGTCCGGCAAAGCCGCCGCCCCCGTTCAACGTCGCGAGGAACTGCGTGAACAAGCCGCCGTCGCGCGCACTTCCGCTGCTCGTCCACGCGTAAACCTTGTTCAGGTCGTGGATGCCGTCGGCGTTGTCCTTCTTTTCCCACACCAGGCACGTGGCGCGGTCGGTAATCGTGCCGTCGCCGTTGTCGACGAAGCGCGGCGAAGCGCCGGGATTGGCCGAGCACGTCGAGCAGACCTGGCCGCTGCAGGTTTTTGCGAAGGTACCGTCGCTGCCGGCGTCGCAGGTCGCGCCGTCCGGGCGTCCGGTGCACGGATCGGCTCCGGCCGTCGTACCGGCACAGATGACCAGCGTCGCCAGCGAAACCGCGAGGTATCGCGCCTTCTTTCGTGCTTTCACAGGGTTCCCCTCCGCCGTGCGGTCTGATCCGGGGGAATCTTGGCCGCGCGGCTTTCGACTTGTCAACGAAAGCGCGGGCCTGAACCGGCGTTCAACCCGAGGCCAGCGCCATCGCGCGGGGATTCATGCCCGGTCGCTTGCCGGAACGGCACGCGCCGAATCAGTGAAGACAATCGGAAAAGGCGATCCACAGCGTGGCCAGGCCGAGGATCAGGCTGAGCGGAGAAAACAGGCGCGTGTCCCATTCGGCGAACACGGTGCCGCGGACGCGCTTGAAGAAGCCGAGCATGTGAAAGTCTCCGACGGCGCGGAGCACGAGCACGATGCCGACGGCGATCGTCCCGAACTGGGTCCACGCATCGGGAAACGGAGAGCGCAGCAGCCCGCTGCGGGTCGTCACGAGGATCGACGCAAGCGCGAGCGCAGCGGCCATCGCGTACCAGTCGCGCGGCTCAGGAACGAAGACAGGCTTGCCGTCGATCTCGGGAATGACGGGCGAAGATTCGCCCTCGACGCCTTCGACACCACCATAGACGTGCAGCATCGACAGTACGGCGAGCACAGAAGCGATCGTGAATGCCATCGAAGTCCCCCAGGGAGCAGCGATACCGAATCGAAAGACGCGGGACCGAGCTTGAGAAGGCCGGCGCGGACGACGCAGACCCTGCACCAGAGCGTCCGGCATCCTGATCGAGGACGCACGCGATTTCGAGGCAAACCTTTCGATATTTTGGCGCTGCAGCGCGTCGTCAGCCGCGCGTCGGCCGTGACGCCGTATTTCGCATCGCGGCGCGCCGCGTCTTCGGCACCTTTCACACGACACGTGCAATGATTTCCGGCCGCTGCCGGGCGCGGCGCCCGGTTGCGTGATTCGCCAGGTTTTTCGAGGGACTCGGCAGCAGTCGCCGTCCTTGGGGATCCCCCCGTCAGGGTATTGACGACCGCTGTTTTCGCCTTAGCTTAACAACGGCAAGCGCCGAATGTCGGGCTTCGAAAGCCCGGAGGAGGTGCGTGATGAACAGAGCAACCTGGAACATGTTTCACGACAAGGCAGCGCACTTGATCGAGCGGCGCGTCGAGATTCCGCTCGTCGTCGGTGCCGTCATCGTCGCTCTCTACGTCGTCTTCTATCATCTGAAGTTCTGACGGGAAGCGAGCGAAAAGCGCGCGCGCACGCAACGTGCGCGCGCGTAGACAATGTCGGCCCCTCAAGGGGTCACGATCGCGAATTTTCCATCCGGTTTGTCGAGCAGGGAGAAAAACGCCAGCACGTCGAGGCGGCTGCCGTCCACCGTCAGTTCGTTCGAGAAAATCATCTCGCGAAGGCCGGCTTCGCCGATGCTCAGGCGCACGAGGAATTCGCGCGACAGATGAATCGTCGCGCTTGCCGCCGGATCGCCCTCGGTCGCGGTCTTCTCGTGGTGAAGCACGGAGTTCTGCACCTTGACGACGTGGGTTTCGCCGACGTCGGTAAAGACGAAATTGATCGCGAGCGTCTTTCCTTCTGCTTTCGGAGCGTCGAGGCGCACGGCCATCGCATCGAAGAATCGTGACGGCGTGAGGTGACGAAGCAGGTCACCGGCGGCCGAGGGCCTGAGCGCCGAAGGCTGGGTGCCGTGGCGCAACTCGAAAGCGCCGGTCAGGTATTCGTCGCGCCACGGCCCGGATTCGGCCTGGTAGCCGAGCTGGTCGTAGGTTCGGGCGAGAAGGTCGCGCGCCGCCTGGTTGCCGGAATCGGCAAACACGAGATCGTTCAGCAGCGTCGCGGTCCAGCGGTAGTCGCCGCGGTCGAAGGACTCGCCGGCGCGCTTCAGGACGGCGTCGGCACCGCCCATCTCATCGACGTAGTGCGTCGCCTCCTCGACCGGCGGCAGCGGGTCGAGGTTGGCCGGATTGCCGTCGTACCAGCCGAAGTACGCCTGGTAGACCGCCTTGGCGTTGTGGCGCACGGTGCCGTAGTAGCCGCGCTCGGAGAACGCGACCTTGAGCGAGGCCGGCAGTTCGAGCTGCTCGGCGATCTGGCGCGGCCCCAGCCCCTGGTTGGCGAGCCGGAGAGTCTGGTCGTGGATGTACTTGTAGACGTCCCTCTGGCGCTCGAGGAACGCCACCGCACGCTCCTTGCCGAACGTCGGCCAGTGGTGGCTCGCAAATACGACGTCGAGATCGGGAAACAGCTTGATCGCCTGGTCGATGTAGCCGCTCCATCGCAGTGCATCGCGCACCTTCGCGCCCCTCAGCGTATACAGGTTGTGCAGCGTGTGCGTGACGATCTCGGCACCGCAGTAGGCCTTGCTGTCCGGCAGGTAGAACGCCGCCTCCGCCGGCGCCTCCGACTCCGGCACGTACTGGAAGCGGAACGGGACGCCGTCGATCACCAGGTCCGACGTGGTGGAGTCGATGAGCTCGGTAGGCTCGATGATCGAGATGCTTCCGATGGCCGGCGCTTTGCCGAGACCGGTGTCGACGTGGCCGCGCTCCGAGCGTGACAGCGCGCTTCCATACATGAACGTCGCACGGCGCCCCATCGCGATGCCGGCCAGGACGTTCTCGCTCGTCGCCTCTTCGACGAAGCCGCGCGGTGCGATGACGCGCAGTTTCTTCGCATCGGAATAAGGATCGGCGAGCACGGCCGCGATGCCGCCGAAATGATCGACGTGGCTGTGCGTGAAGATCACCGCGACGATCGGGTCGGTGCCGAGATGCTTGCGCGCCAGCGCCAGGGCCGCCGCCGCCGTTTCCTTGCAGGTCAGCGGGTCGACGACGATCCAGCCAGTCTTGCCGCGAATGAGCGACAGGTTGGACAGGTCGTAGCCGCGCACCTGGTAGACGCCTTCGGCAACACGGAACAGGCCGCCGATGCCGTTCAGCCTGGCCTGGCGCCAAAGGCCCGGGTTTACGCTCGACGGCGCGCTGCCATCCACGAATGCATAATCGGACCGTTTCCAGATTGGCGGCGCCGACGGATCGCTGCCTCGCACTTCGAGATTGGCGTCGTCGGCGATGAAGCCCTGGCGCGCATCGTCGAAATCCTTGCCGTCGTCGGGCGGCAGCGCGGCGGCAGCCTTTGCGTTCGCATCGATCGTCTGGCGCGTCGGCTCGGAGTTTCCGTCGACGCCCGGGCCGGACGGCCTCGCGGCCGTCGGCGGCGAGGAAGGCTGGCCGCATCCGCAGGCCAGCACCCCGCAGCCCAAGGGCACCAGCGCCGCCACCACGAGTGCGCGCAGCCGGTGCGGCCACCGCGAAATCACGATCATCGGGTTGCTCCTTTCCGGCCGCGCATGGCGCGGACCTCTGCTGGCGGCCGCGCGTTGCGCGGGCCTTTCCTCGGACGGATTCCTTTGGTCGCGCCGCCTTCGAGATCGCTGCGTGGGGGGCAGGCCATCGAAAACCGCGACGGATTTCCGGCGGCAGGCCGTTTCACGAAGTAGCAGCCGGATCGAACACCCCGGCCGACGGAGAGGAAACACCGATGAAACCACGCTACGTTCTTTCCGCGACGACCCTTGCCGTCGCTCTTTGCGGCGCCGCCGTCGTGCGGCCGGCTTTCGCACATTGTGACGGCCCGGACGGCGACATGCGAGCCAGCTTCGAGGCCGTCGTCTCGTCGGCGTTCGCGCAGGCCGACGCCGATGCCAACGGCAAGCTCACCGCAGAGGAGTTTGCGAACTTCCACGATATCCTGCGGCGCCAGATGGAAGCCGCGCATTTCCAGGCTCTCGACAAGGACGGCGACGGCGCCGTCTCGCTCGACGAGCTGAAGGCGGACCACCACGGGGGGCCGCCTTTCGGGCCGGGACTCTGATCGCAGGGAGCAACGACACTGCGCCAGTCGCAACGTGCAGGCCTTTTCGCGCCATCCGGCCGGAGCCTTCCCGAAGGTTCCGGCGCCGCGCCACGGGCGCGAAACCTGCGCGCGCAGTTGCCGGAACCGCTGCGACAGGCCCGGGCAGCGCATCCGATGGGAGAAAGCGACGAGGAGCTGATGCTGCGCGCCGGAACCGGCGATCGCGACGCCTGCGAAAAACTCGTCGCACGCCATCTCGATCGCATCGTCCGGCTCGCGACGATCGCGCTGGGCAACCGAGACGACGGCGAGGAGGCGGCGCAGGAAACATTCCTTCGCGTGTGGGCCGCCGCACCGCGGTGGAAACACGAAGAGGCGCGCTTCACGACGTGGCTGCACCGTGTCGTCGTCAACGTTTGCCTCGACCGAATGGCGAGGCAACGGACAAAACCGGGCGAACCGCTGACCGAAGAACCTCGCGACCCTCGGCCCGGACCGGGCGCGTCCGTGGCCAGGTCGCAGCGGGCGGAGCGCGTGCGCGGCGAGCTGGCCTCGCTGACCGAATCCCAGAGGCTCGCGGTGGCGCTGTGTTACTTCCAGGGATTTTCGAACGAGGAGGCCGCGGCGTCGCTGGCGGTCAGCATCGACGCCGTCGAATCGCTGCTTTCCCGTGCACGGCGCAGCCTGCGCGAGCGCCTGCGCCACGTCCTTCCCGAGCTCGCCGGAACTGCCGGTCGTGCACGCCGCGGCGCGCAAGGAGACTGAGATGACCGAGACGATGCGACCCGACGAACATCCTCGCAAAGCGCACGACGAGCCAAGACCCGTTTCGGTCGAGCGCCTCGGCGAGATCCTGTCTGTGTACGGAGCCGATGCGCGGCGCTGGCCTGCATGCGAGAGGCAGGCAGCCGAGCGCCTGGTGTTGCGCTCCAGCGAGGCCTCGGCGATGCGACGAGAGGCCGCCGAGCTGGACGCCTTGCTCGATCTTCTGCAGAGCGAAGAGGCACTGCCCGCTGCATCGCCGGATGCGGCCGCGCTGGCGGACCGCGTGATGGCGGCTGCTCCGCGACCGCGCTCGCGCCGGCTGCGCACGACGCTGGTTGCCGTCGTCCCGCTGGCCGCCGCCGCGGTCCTCGCCGTGTGGATCGCGATGCCGCACGGCACCGCTGCGGTCCGCTCCAGCAGCTCGGAAGTGCCCGTCGGCCAGTATTCCAGTCCTACCGACGTCCTGCTCGAGCCCTGGGGCATCGACATTTCCGATTCGATGCCGAGCTTCGGCTGCGCGGATTCCGAGCTCGGCTGCTCCCAGACCCCGGCCCCGGCGCGCCAGTCGAGCCGGGTACCCGTTGTGAGGACCTTCGCATGAAACGATACGCGGTTCCGGTCATTCTCTGTTGCGTGCTCTGTCGCGCGCTCCTGGGCCCCACGCCCGCACAGGCCCAGATGGGCGGCCCCGACGACGGCGGCATGCACACCGTCGGAGACCATGGGTTTTCGCCGCCGGCTTTCCTGCAGCGCGTGTTTCCTCCAAAGGTCGTCATGCAGCACCAGGAAGAGATCGGCCTTACGCGCGAGCAGGCCGATGCGATCAAGAAGGACATGAACGACACCCAGCAACGCCTGACCGACCTCCAGTGGAAGCTGGACGGCAGCTCGGAAGCTCTCGACAAGATGCTGTCCACCGACCACGTCGACGAGCAGGCCGTGCTCGCGAAGCTCGACGAGGTGACGACCACCGAACAGGAGATCAAGAAGACGAACTTCGCCCTACTGGTGCGAATCAAGAATCATCTCGATCCGGCCCAGCAGCAGAAGTTGCGCACGCTGCGCGCGTCCATGCCTTTCGGTGGCTTTGCCGGACACCCCCACTGACGCGGCGGCCGCGGGCCCGGCCAGGCCCGCGGCCGCTCCACCAGCGCGTCGCCGCCGCTATCGCCGGCTCGCCGCTGCGTCGCTCGTCGTCGTGGTCGTGGTCCTGCTGGCGTGGCGATGGTGGTCGCGCGCGCCCGAGACGCAGTATGTGACGGCGCCGGTTTCGCGCGGTGACGTCGTGCGCACCGTCATTGCCACCGGCGCGGTCAATCCCGTCACCACCGTCCAGGTAGGAAGCTACGTCTCCGGCGTCATTCAGGCGCTGCACTGCGACTACAACACGCGCGTGACGGCAGGCCAGCTCTGCGCCGAGATCGATCCGCGTCCGTTCCAGGTCGTCGTCGACCAGAACGCGGCCAACCTCGCGATGGCGAGGGCCCAGCTCGACAAGGACCATGCGACGCTCGCGTTCTCGAAGATCGTCGCCGATCGCGACGAAAAACTCCTGAAGAGCGGCGGCCTATCGCAGGAAACGGTCGACACCGACCGCAGCAACCTCAGCCAGAGCCAGGCGGTCGTCGCGCTGGACGAGGCCACGATCGCGCAGCGTCAGGCCGCGCTCGATGCCGCAAACGTCAACCTTGCGTACACCAGGATCATCTCGCCGGTGGACGGCATCGTCGTTTCACGCAGCATCGATGTCGGCCAGACCGTCGCGGCCAGCTTCCAGACACCGACGCTGTTCCTGATCGCGAAGGACCTGACCAAGATGCAGGTCGACACCAACGTCAGCGAGTCGGACGTCGGCGAGGTCAAGGTCGGGCAGGACGCGACCTTCACCGTCGAGGCTTACCCGGAGCAGAACTTCCCGGGGAAGGTCGCCCAGCTTCGCCAGGCCCCGATCACCGTGCAGAACGTCGTGACTTACGACGTCGTCGTCAACGTCGACAACCCCGAACTCAAGCTGCTGCCCGGGATGACCGCGAACACGCGCATCGTCGCCGACCAGCGCCGCGACGTGCTTCGCGTTCCGCTGCAGGCGCTGCGTTTCTCGCCTTCCTCCGCCGCGCACGGCCCCGGGCGACCCGGCGGCCAGGGCGAAGGAGGACGTCCGGGCGACGGCCCCGGCGGCGGCGCAGGGCACGGGGGACACCACGGCAGCGCTTCGCCGTCGCGCGTGTGGATGCTGCGCGACGGAAAACCCGAACCCGTCGATGTGACGCAAGGGCTGAGCGACGGAACCATGGTCGAAATCTCCGGGGAAGGCGTGCACGACGGCGACGACGTGATCGTCAATGCCGTGCAGCCGGCCGACAAGAAAGCCGGCGCGCCGACGACGCCGCCGCTGCGTTTCTGAAGCCGCGGGTTCCGTCGTGGCTGCCGCGCTCATCGAAGTCCGCGACCTCACGAAGATCTACCATCTCGGTGACGTCGAGGTGCGCGCGCTCGCCGGGGTCAGCGTGTCGATCGAGCGCGGCGAGTTCGTTGCGATCATGGGCCCGTCGGGCTCCGGCAAATCGACGCTGATGAACGTGCTCGGCTGCCTCGACGAGCCGACCAGCGGCCATTTTCTTCTCGAAGGCATCGAGATCGCGGGCCTGGACGAGCCGGCGCTGGCGCAGATCCGCAGCCGCCGCATCGGCTTCGTGTTCCAGAGCTTCAACCTGCTCGCGCGCACCAGCGCCAGCGAGAATGTCGCGCTGCCGCTGTTTTACTCCGGCCTTACGGCCGACGCCGCCTCGCGCGTTCGCCAGGCGCTGGCGGCCATCGGTCTGGCCGGCCGCGAGAAGAGCTCGCCGAGCCAGCTTTCGGGCGGACAGCAGCAGAGGGTCGCGATCGCCCGCGCGCTGATCAACGATCCGCCGATCCTGCTGGCCGACGAGCCCACCGGCAACCTCGACTCGAAGACCGCCGACGAAATCCTCGGTACGATCCAGGCATTCAACCGCAAGCGCGGACTGACCGTCGTGCTCGTCACCCACGAGCCGGACATTGCCGCATTCGCCGACCGCGTGATCACGATGCGGGACGGCCTCATCGTCTCCGACGTGCGCCAGAAGGCGCGTCAGGCGCCGGCGCCCAATGTCGACGTCTCCGCTGCGCCGGTGCCCCCGCACGCCGACTCCAATGGAAACGGCGAAGGCATCTCGGGCGCGTGGCTGTTCGCCCGCATGGCGCTGCTGGCCGCCGCGCGCGCACTGGTGCGCAACAAGATGCGATCGGCGCTCACGATGCTGGGCGTGTTCATCGGCGTTGCCGCGCTGATCGCGATGGTCGCGGTCGGCCAGGGAGCCAACGCGGCAGTCGCAGCGCAGATCGAGAGCCTCGGCACGAACCTCCTGATCGTGCTGCCCGGCGCGACTACCAGCGCCGGCGTTCGCGCGGGCTTCGGCAGCGCGTCGACGCTGACGGTCAACGACGCGAACGCGATCAAGAAGAATGCGCCCGCCGTCGCCGAAATCGCCTACCAGAGCCGCCAGGTCGGCCAGATCCAGTACGGAAACCGCAACTGGGGCACGAGCATCCAGGGAGTCTCTCCGAGCTACCTGACGGTGCGCAACTGGCCCGTCTCCGGGGGGCGAGCAATGAGCGAGCAGGACCTCGCCGGTGCCGCCCGCGTGTGCCTGCTCGGTCAGAGCGTCGTCAAAAACCTGTTCGATCCCGACATCAATCCGGTCGGCGCGACGATCTTCGTCAAGAACGTGCCGATGGAAGTGATCGGCGTGCTCGCGGCCAAAGGACAGTCCGGCTACGGCCAGGACCAGGACGACACGTTGCTGATCCCGTTCACGACGGCCGAAAGGAAGGTGCTTGGCGTTTCGTCGCCTTCGTCACAGGTGCAGCCTCCGGCACGCGTCATCTATCCGCCGGCGCCGAATCCCTTCAACATGCAGTCCAGGCTGACGGGCTTCGTGAACCTCGTCTACGTGCAGGCGGCGAGCAAGGACCTGGTTCCCGACGCGATGAAGCAGGTGACCAGCCTTCTCGAGGAGCGCCACCACATCCAGCCTGGCCAGAGCGACGATTTCGGCGTGCGCAACATGAGCGACATCGCACAGGCAGCCGAAAGCAGCAGCCAGATCATGGCGATCCTGCTGGCCTCGGTCGCGTCGATCTCGCTGCTGGTCGGCGGCATCGGCATCATGAACATCCTTCTGGTATCGGTCACCGAGAGGACCCGTGAAATCGGCATCCGCATGGCCATCGGCGCGCGGCGCGTGCACGTGCTGCTGCAGTTCCTCGTCGAAGCCGTGCTGCTCAGCATGATCGGCGGCGGTGTCGGCGTCATCACCGGCGCGATCGTCTCGTGGATCATTTCGACCGTCGCCGAGTGGCCCACTCTGCTGTCGCCGCTGGCGATGATCGGGGCCTTTCTCTTTTCCGCGGCAGTCGGGGTGTTCTTCGGGTACTACCCGGCCAGGCGCGCATCGATGCTGAATCCGATCGAAGCGCTGCGCTTCGAATAGGGATCGTCGCCAATGGCAATGCACCGCACGAGACTTCGATTGCGCCAGATGGCAACCGCAGCCGCGCTGGCGCTGCTCGCTTGCGGCTGCCCCGTCGGACCGGATTTCCAACGACCTGCGCAACCGGAAGTCACGCAGTACACCTCTTCGCCCATGCCCGCTTCGCTTCGAGGATCGGCCGGCGAGCCTTCGCAGGCGCTGCTTCCGGGCCAGAAGCTGGCGGCCGACTGGTGGAACCTTTTCGGATCGGAGGAGTTGCGCTCAGTCGTCGAGGAAGCACTCGACGGGAGCCCGAACCTGGAAGCGGCGCGCGCGACGCTCGCGCAGGCGCAAGAGCTCGTCAAGGTCGAAGAAGCCGCGCTGTACCCGCAGCTCGACTTCGGCGCGAGCTTCGAACGCAGGCGGGTTCCCTCCGGCTCCGGGACCTCGGGCTCGACCAATTCCGACGGCGGCAGCGGGTCGTCGGGTCACGGCGCGCGCACCGGGAATCTGTTCAGTCTCGGCCCCACTGTCAGCTACACGCCGGATGTTTTCGGGCTGACGCGCCGGCGCATCGAGCAACAGAAGGCGCTGGCCCGCCAGCAGGGCTTCGCACTTGCGGCCGCATGGCTCACGCTCACCGGCAACGCCGTCAGCGATGCAATCGAGATCGCGTCGGCCGACGCGCAGATTCTCGCCGCCACGGACGTCATCGAGCAGGACCAGCAGGTTGTCGATCTCGTGCAGAAACGCTACCAGGCCGGCAAAGTCGCGCGATCGGACCTCTTGATCG
Source organism: Candidatus Binatia bacterium (assembly GCA_036493895.1). Taxonomy (NCBI): domain Bacteria; phylum Candidatus Binatota; class Binatia (SeqCode); species Binatia bacterium. The sequence continues at coordinate 58,294 of DASXOZ010000074.1, forward strand.
CCGAAAGCCAGCTCGACAACGACAAGACCCAGCTACCGCCTCTCGAGCAGCAGATGAGCGTCGCGCGGCACGCCCTGGCGGTGCTCGTCGGCCGCCCGCCGCAGCAGTGGTCACCGCCGGCTTTCGAGCTGGACAACCTGAAATTGCCCGGCGAGCTGCCGGTGACGCTGCCGTCGGAGCTGGTGCGCCAGCGGCCCGACATTCTCGCAGCCGAGGCGTCGCTGCATGCGGCGACCGCGTCGATCGGCGTCGCGACGGCGCAGATGTATCCGTCGATCACCCTCAGCGCGTCGGCCGGCCTCGAAGCGACTTCGTTCTCTTCGCTGTTCGACTCGGACCACCTGACGTGGAGCGCCGACAGCGGCATCAACGCACCGCTGTTTCACGGCGGTGCGCTCGTGGCCGGCAAGCGTGCGGCGGTCGAAGGGGCGCGCGCGTCGCTGGCGCAGTACCACCAGACGGTGCTCTCGGCGTTCGGCCAGGTCGCCGACACGCTGCGCGGCCTTGCGCACGACCGCGACCTCGTCGAAGCGGCGCGCCGCGCGCTCGACGTATCGAGTGAATCGCTCGCGCTGCAGCGCCTCACCTACCACGCGGGCAAGACCGACCTGCTGCTGCTGCTGGCCGCCGGGCGCAGCTACAACCAGGCGCGCGTCACGTATGCGAGGGCCCAGGCGCAGCGCTACTCGGACACGGCCGAGCTTTTCGTCGCGCTCGGCGGCGGCTGGTGGAATGCGTCGGAGTTGACTGCGCAGGCGGCCGTCGCCAGCAAGGCTCCGTGAGTGCGGCAGGAATCCCGGCCGGAGGAACAGTAGAAAACGAGGAGCTTGCGGCGGCGCCCGCGTGGCGGCGGGAGCCCTACTCGGTGTTTTTTCCGCTGGGCATCGCGCTTTCCTGGCTCGGCGTCGGCCGCTGGCTCTGGTTTGCGTGGACCGGCGGCGGCCAGGACTACCTCTCGACGTGGATCTTCCACGG
>DASXOZ010000075.1 GCA_036493895.1 Candidatus Binatia bacterium
CGTGACCAGGACCTCCGAGGAATTCGATGGCCGCCGCGAACCACAGCATCGCCGAGGAGTCATGCCACTGCCCCTGCGACAACGGGACCGCGATCATCGGAATTGCGGTCGCCGCCGCCAGAAGCAGCACGAAGCGCCTGAAACGCGGATCGTTGCCGAACAAAGTGCCTGCTCTTCCAAAACCCGCCACTCGCCTCATGGACGCGACGGCGAGCCGGAGAACGCGAGTTTATGGGGAAGCCGTGGGGTTTTGTCCAGTCTGCAATGTTGGCATTCCGCGGCGACTCGACCACACTGGCGGGTGATGCATCGCGGGCCTGCTTCACGATCGCGCTGGTCAGGTCCTCTCCCTGTCATCCTGATCGCACTGGCGACGCTCTCGTTTTTCGCCTGCAGCAAGGGCCCCCCAGCGCCGGCCAGACAGGTGCAAGCCGCGGGTATGGCGGAGGCGAAGCGCCCCCGCATCGTGCTCATCGGCATCGACGCGGGGACCTGGGACCTTCTCGATCCGTGGATGGCGCAGGGCCTGCTGCCCAATCTTGCGCGACTTCGCGACGGCGGTGTCTACGGCAACCTGCAATCCACCGAGGTCAGCAGCTCGCCGGTCCTGTGGACGTCGATCGCGACCGGAAAGGTGCCGGACAAAACCGGCGTCACCTGGTTCGTGCGTTTTCCGAACGGCCTCGGCAATCCGGTGCCGGTCGACCGCAGTTCGCTCAAGACCAGCCCGCTGTGGAGGATCCTCAGCCGCCGCCGCATCGACGTTGCCGTACTCGGCTGGTACGTGACGTTTCCGGCCGAAGAAGTCGACGGTCGGCTGCTGACGGATCTCGCCGAGTTCGGACAGATGCCGGGCTCGGCCTACCCGGAAACGTTTCTGTGGGACCTCGCGCCGATTCCCCAGGGGCAGGCCGTGGCAGCAATGCCGAGGTTCATGGACTACCCGTACGATCCCGAAAAGGCCGTGCGCAAACCGGGCGAGCCGCCGAGCCTGGACTTCCTCGTCTTCGACCGTTTCGTGCGCGCGTGGACCCGCGACAAGTTCTACCTCGATGCTGCCGAGCGCACGCTTTCCGAGGGCCCGCTGCCCGAAGCGCTGTTTCTCTATCTGCGCGGCACCGACGACGTGCAGCACGGGTTCTGGAAGTTCATGGATCCGGGCGCTTTCGCGCCGCACAGTGACGCGGATGGAAAGTCGGTCGAAGGCACGACCATCGTTCCACCCGACCAAGTCGCGGCCTTCGGCAAAGTGATTCCGCGCTACTGGCAGTGGATCGACGAAGGCGTCGGCAAAGTGCTCTCGCACTATCCCGCCTCGGATCCGCCGCTGGTGATCATCTGCTCCGATCATGGCGCCGGCCCGGCGGTCGCCGAGAACAAGGTGGATGTTCCGGAATACATGCACCTGTCGGGATCGCACCGGCCCGTCGGGATTTTCATCGCGAACGGGCCGGGAATCCGTCACGGCGGCAGTCGGGGCATCGAGCTCCACGGCGCGAGCGTTTACGACATCGCGCCGACCATCCTGCACGCCCTCACTCTGCCGATCGGCAAGGACATGGACGGCCACGTGCTGAGTTCGATCTTCGAAGACTCCGTCGCACAGCGCCCCGACGAGACGATCGACACGTGGGACACGCCCGGAAGCGGCCCGCCGGCATCACCCGAGGTTCCCGCCGCCATCGACGACAAGATCCGAGAGCACCTGAAATCCCTCGGCTACATCGGCCAATAACAGCTTTGTAATGGGGTCAGGCACCACAGGAATGGGGTCAGGCACCAGAGGAATAGTGACAGGCACCAGCGTTGACCCGCTACACCCCGGAACCGCATCACGCTGTCTTGATCGTGATCTCCTCGCCGTTACCGACCGGAATCGTCACCGAGAATAGCCCGGTGTGCGACTTGACGCGCGAGAGGTAGTCGCCGAGCTCCTCGGCGTGCGACGTCGCGTTATCGGCTACGAGCAAACCGCCCGTCTTCAGCTTCGGAAGCACCAGCTCGAGATAGCGAAGGTAACTCGCGCGATCCGCGTCGAGAAAAACCAGGTCGAAAAGACCGTCCAGGGCCGCGATCGTTTCGGCCGCCGGACCCTGGACGATCTCGACGAAGCTGCTGAGACCTGCGGATTCGAGATTGTCGCGTGCCTGAACGACCTTGTCCGCATTCGCTTCCAGCGTCGTCACGCGCCCGCCCACGCCACGTGCCGCATCGGCCAGCCAGATCGTCGAGTACGCGTTGGACGTTCCCACCTCGAGGATCCGCCTGGCGCCGGTGGACACGACGAGAATCCACAGCAGGCGGCCGGTTTCGGGCGTAATGTTGAGCATCCTCCGAGGACGCGCCGTCTCGCGAGCATCGTTGCCCTGGCCGAATCGGGAAAGCTCATCGAGCAGTTTCAGAAGAGCATTGTCCATCGACCGTCTCTCCTTCGCAGCCGGCGCGGCCGTCGCAGCTGCGCAGCTCCCTTCACGGAACCACGCCGCCAGAAACCGCGAAATTGTCGCCGAACAACTGGCCGGGGCCGACCGAGACGTCCTGCGAGTACCCGTACACGCTGATCGACATCGTCTCGCCGGCAGTGAGTCCCCAATCGACGTTTCCGGTGCCGGACCCGTGAATCCCGAACGATCCGAGCTCGGTCCACGTGGATCCGTCGTCGCCACTGGCGTCGTAATAGAAGCGCAGTATTTTCGTCGTCGCGTCGAACGTAATGCGCGCGGATCCGGCGCTGAGGCCGCCAATCGCAAGGGTATCGGCGTTCGCGGCAGAATTCCCGTGCCGGTACAGATCGCCGTGGAATCCGCGGCCTGCGCTGTTCGCGTAGAGCTCGATGAATGCCTCGTCCGCGTAAGTGACGTGGTAGACCGCGATCCCGAAACTTGCGTACTGCGCCGCCAAGGCCGGCGCGACCAGATTGCCCGCATCGATGCGAGCTTCCCAGTCCGAATCATACGGCATCACTTGCTCTACCCATCGCCGCAGTGCGATGTCGTAACCAGTCGGTGGACTGCAGGCGTACTGGAGCACCTTGTCCGTCTCGGTGAGGGTTCCGTGGCCCTGGATGTCGTCGCCGCTGCCCCACTTTGACGGATCCTCGCTGGAGTCGTCGAAGTCGTCGCCGACCACACAGGGACACGCAAGCGATCCCGCCTGACCGACCGAGACGCGCAGGCAAAGGAGCGCATCGCGCGCCTTGGCCGGAAGCGACCCGGAGGGAGCACAGATGCACGCGGGCGAGCACGACAGCGCACCGACCGCGGCCTTCAGGATGTACAGGCAGTCGCTCGCGACCGGCTTGGTGCCGTTGCTGCTCGGCTGGGAACATTGCCCTTTGCCGGCGGCGGCCACCGCCGGCAAAAGCGCCGTCGCCAACAGCGCGCCTGCCAGGAGCAGGAACCGATGCTTCACGCGGCGGCCTCCCGGGAAACGGCGAGCATCCCCGCTGCCCGAGTCACGATGTCGTCGTCCCCCTGCGACATGGGGCGTTTCATAGCGGGAATCGCCGTGCGCGCGAAGCGGCCCCCCGCGCATCGACCTCGCGCTCCGGGTCCATGCGCCTCGCCGGCGGAATAGAAACTCCCCGACCTCCCGCATCGTGCTTCGACCACCCGGTACGGGGACGCTGGTCTCGAATTATTGGCCAGGCCGCTGCGTCGCCTGAAATTGAGGCAGGGCCGCCATCCCACCGTTTGCCGCACCGATGCGGCAGCGCACGAGAGTGACACGGCCGCTCCGCGCTCGAGGAGTGATTCATGGAAAGCAGAGCCAAAATCCTCGGTCATCCGGTCCACCCGATGCTTGTCGCCTTCCCCGTCGGGTTGCTGGCAATTCATCTTTGACATCGCGTACTTGATCACCCGCGCCGCGGCAATCGAGACTACGGCGTACTGGATCATCGCTGCCGGCATCGTCGGCGGTCTCCTTGCCGCACCGTTCGGTCTCATCGACTGGATCGCGATTCCGAAGAACACGAGGGCCAAAGGCATCGGGCTCATGCACGGTCTCGGCAACGTGGTCGTCCTGGTATTTTTCGCCGTCAGCGCGTGGCAGCGCCACCTGATGGCCACGGCGATGGTTCCCTACGAAGCAAACAAGATTGCGTTGGTATGTTCCTTCGCAGGCATCGCGCTCGCCGTGGTAACCGTATGGCTCGGAGGCGAGCTGGTCGACCGCCTTGGCGTCGGCGTCTACGACGATGCCAACCTGGACGCGCCGAGCTCACTCAGCCGCCGGACGGTGACGCGCAGCCACTGAAGGGTCGTTGCGCCGCCTGGCCGTTGCTTCAGCCGGAGCAGCGGTCAGGCGCCGCTGCGTACCGCGCGCGCGAATGCGCTGCCGGTCTTGGTAAACGCACTCCAGTATCCGTTCGCGGTGTTGACGAGGTAGCCGGCACCCGTGTTGGCAGCGAACGTCGTCGAGCCCCAGTACTGGTTCACCGCATCGCACGCGCAGCTCGGGTCATCGAGGGCAGAACAGGTGTTGCCACAGTTCGCCCCGTGGAAAGCGACATCGAGCGGCGGTCCGGAAAATTCGAAGTCGAGGATGCTGTCGAATTCCTTGCGATTGGGCAGCCGCCAGTCGCGGTGCCCGGCAAAACCGCAGGCGCCGCCGGGGCCGGAACAGTCGGCATTCGATGTACACGCCTTGGTCGCGTCGTGGTCGCAGCGGTTGTTGAGCTGGTTCAGGAAGATGCCGACAATGCTCCCGTCGAACGCGTCACCGCTGGCGGACCACGTGTAGCGGTTGCCGACGTCGTGGGGATCGGCGCAGAGGCCGTCCTCCCCGTTGCACACGGTGATCCCGACGCCCCCCCGTCGCTTTTTTTCCCACATCAATCCTGTGGTCTCGTCGGAAATCGTGCCGTCGGCGTTGTCGGTGAATGCCAGAGCCGTTCCGGCGCGAACATCGCCGTCATCGCCCGTCCCGTAGCTCGTCGTCTGCCCCGTGGCGGGGAAATGCCCGGCGGCGTTGCAGGCCGCAAGCTCGTCCTGGCACGACGACAACGACGTGTCGCAGGTGGACAGGGCGGCGTTGCAGGTCGCCAGGTCGCCTGAGCAGCTGCCCTCGTCGCATACGCAGGTCAGGGTCAGCGCCTGGCCGACCGCTTTTCTCAGTACCCGCAGCGCGTCGCCCGAGGTGACCGTACCGGAATGATCGACATCGCCGCAGGGGCCGCTGAAAGAGCAAGTCTGGGCCTGCGCGGGCTCGTGGCACAGCACGAGCAAGGCGAATGCCGGAACGAGAAGGAATCCATGGTTTGTTCGCATCGCGTATTCACGAGTCCTGCGGGATGCGATTGCGCATCGCTTCCGGTGGCGGCGTCGCCCGATGGCTGTTCTGACGCACGGGCACGGTTGACACCAGAGAAAGTGAAGCAGCGGCATTGCGCCAAGCGGAGTATTCTTCTCCATCCGGAATTCCGCCGCCCGACGATCAGCGTTGGAACCCGCCTGCGGTGACGAGATGCGTCGCAGATGACCATCGTTTGACAGTCGAGGGCTGATTCCCCTTTTCTTGCTCGCCGGGTTTCGCAGCGTGTTGTCAGTGAACCGCTGGATCCGGCCTATTGCAGCCTACCGGGAGAAGAACACCATGGCCGAGACGCTCGGGTACACGCCGCCGAAAGTATGGTCCTGGAACAAGGAGAGCGGCGGCCGGTTTGCGGAAATCAACCGGCCGATCGCCGGAGCGACGCATGACAAAGAGTTGAACATCGGCCGCCACCCTTTTCAGCTTTACTCTCTGGCCACGCCGAACGGCGTCAAGGTCACGGTCATGTTCGAGGAGTTGCTGGCCCTTGGCCACACAGCGGCCGAGTACGATGCGTGGATCGTCCCGATCAACGTGGGCGAGCAGTTCGGGTCGGGTTTCGTAGCCATCAATCCGAACTCGAAAATCCCGGCCCTGCTCGATCGCTCCGATCCTGCCAGGCCGATTCGCATCTTCGAATCCGGCGCCGTCCTGCTCTACCTCGCCGAGAAGTTCGGCGAGTTCCTGCCGGGCGATCCGTCGAAGCGCGCCGAGTGCATGTCGTGGCTGTTCTGGCAAGTCGGTGCGGCACCGTACCTGGGTGGCGGATTCGGACACTTCTATGCCTACGCGCCGCTCAAGATCGAGTATGCGATCGACCGTTTCGCGATGGAGGTGAAGCGGCAGCTCGACGTGCTCGATCGCCGGCTCGCAGAAAGCGAGTACGTCGCCGGCGCCGACTACACGATTGCCGACATGGCGATCTGGCCCTGGTACGGCGCCCTGGTGAAAGGCCTGCTCTACGAGGGCGGCGAGTTCCTCGGCGTGCACGAGTACACGCACGTCATGCGCTGGACCGACCTCATCGCCGCGCGACCGGCGGTGCGACGCGGCCGCATGGTCAACCGCGCATGGGGCAGCCCGTCGAGCCAGTTGCCCGAACGCCACGAAGCGAGCGATTTCGACAAGGTGCCGCGGGAGGAGGGAGCACCTTCGGCGTAGCCGGTATGTTTACGAAGCCGTCCCGGACCAATGCTCGTTGAGAGCCAGCCTGCGTCCCCGCCGTAACACCTGGTTCAAATCGCCGTCGTCGACGCTTCTTTCGCGCTCGGCGCGATCTCGTGGCCATACTTCGGCAAGCACCGACTTGCGCGAGACCACCACGTCCGGCGGCTCTCTGCTGGCAGATTTCCCTTGACAGCTGCACTGCAGAGTAGAAGATGAAAAATTCAGAAACAGCACCAAATTGCGACCATGACTGACACAGGGCGGCGATTGCTTCGGCCACCGCGGCCCCTGAAATCCGGCCGCGTTAAAGCGAGCTGCAGTTATAGACTCTGGGGGTCCGCCATGCTCGACGTGACAAAGGCATTTTTCATCGGCGCGTTCATCCTGCTCGTCGCTTCGAACGCGTCGGCCGCGCCGACCCGGGATCATCTTCAGTGCTTCAAGATCAAGGATAACGCGGCAAAGGCCGCCTACAGTGCGGATCTGACTACTGCCAACCCCGTCATCCCTGCGCTCGAGTCGGGTTGTACCATCAGCGTCCCCGCGAAGCTCTACTGCATCGACGTGAGTAAGGGCAACGTGTCGCCGCCGCCACCGGGCGCCGCCGAGGGCGGAGCCGCGCAGACCTACCTCTGCTACAAGGCCAAGTGCAACAAGCTGGCGGCCACGACGGATGCCACCGACCAGTTCGGGCCACATTCTCTCGAGATCAAATCCACGAGCCTCGTCTGCGCTCCAGTCGGCACTGGGGCCGCCTGCGGTGCCGGCGACACCAACTGCAACAATGTCTGCGTGAATCTTGAGACGGACGAGGACAACTGCGGAGCCTGCGGAACCGTTTGCGACGACACTCAGATCTGCGCGATCGGAGTCTGCACGTGTCCCATGGGCGAAGTCGGGTGCAGCGGGACCTGCACCAATACGGCTACTGATTCCCTCAATTGCGGAGCCTGCGGAACCGTCTGCGGTGGAACGACTCCCGCTTGCTGCAACAGCGCATGCGCGGACCTGAGCTCCGATCCGTTCAACTGCGGGACCTGCGGGGACATCTGTCCGGGTGGCGCACCAACCTGCACGGGCGGTGTTTGCGGGCCCTGAGTAACATGCAGGCGTCTGCTCGGTGCGATGCGCGAGAGGCTTGCGCTGTTCGGCGCTTGCCATGTAAGGGCCACATCGTGTTGAGCGAGAGAAGTTCCCTCGACGTTGCGAGTTGGAACCAGCTCGTCGGCTGGCTGCGGGAGCTTGTACTCGAGCGGCGCGCCGCTGCTGCGCGAAGCGGCGGCCAGCAGCGAGACGGCTGGCGGATCATCGATGACCTTCTGGGCGCTCCCCCCGCATTGGTTGCGGCCGCAAAGGCCGATTCGGACTCTAGAGTCATCCGCATCGGCCTGAAAGCAGGGCGATTCACTCCTTGGCCGGGACGCTGGCGTGACGACGGCAGGGCCCCAGGATAAATGTACTCGCCCTCGATGGAGTTCCCCGATGCGTAAGCGTTTCCCCGTGCAGCGGCCTGGCGTTCGCTATCTGACCGAAGGCGGGCAGGAAACCGAGATCATGTACCGCTTTGGTCATGAGCTTCCCGATGGACTGAAGTCGGCATCGATTCGCACTCGATGTACGGGATCAAGGTGACGGACTTCGATGTGGTCGATCTCGGGCCGACGATTCCGCTGACGTACGATTGCGTCCGCAACCCGTAGGGTTGCACGCGACTGACCTGCGAGAGAGTGTCCCCGACGTTGCGACTTGGAACCAGTTCGTCGGATGGTTGCGGGAGCTAGATTTGGTGCGGAAGGCACAGGCGGCATGAGGGAAAACTCGCCGGAATGGCCGCAGAGCGGGCCCGATGACCCTATCGAGATGGTGCCACTATGATTTCGAACCGAACACATCCCGGGGTTCCGGCTATCTAATCCGCAGGCAGAGAGCCGACTCTCCTTGCTATCGTGAGCCCGCTCAGCCGCATCAGCTTCGATGCTCAGGTCCGATTTGGCAAACCCTTCATGCGCTCGGTCTCTGGTACTCAACTTCCAAGCTCGCGGGACGTCCCGCCTCCCGGTGATAGCTCAACTCTCGCGATTGATATCGGCGGCCGGGAGTCTGTGGTAGACGGCCGGCAGTTGAGTCGAGTTTGCATTCCCGGGACGGCGGGCTTCGCTCGTTGCCCGCCTCACGCTGCTCTCTGACGTACTGGGAGGAAATGAGATGAATCGTTCGCTAGTGGCCGCTATCGTCGTTTTCACAATGGGATCGGTTCCAGCCTGGGGTGGAACCCTGGGGCCAAAGAGCCCGAGCGCCATGGTGGACGTCCTAACCCAGGCTTCCTGCACGACCATCCTGAGCGGAAGCGTCAAGTTCCATGTTCGCCTCCTTGAGGACGGTTCGCAGGAGTTCCCTTTTGCGATTCCGGACGGCGATGTATTCGTTGTGACATCCGTGGAACTCCAGTCCGCGGGCGGCACGGCAGGTACGTACCCCTCGACGCGGCTGTATCGGGAAGGTGCTACGACGACGGCCACAGTATTTGCCACTCGCCAGGAACCGGGAGTGCGGTCCGACGGTCGCCTGTTGCACCTCTACGAGTTCCCGGGCGGCATCGTAGTCGGCAACGGAGTCTCACTTTGCGCGGACGTCACGGACAGCAGTCTGCTCGGCTCGCTCTCTGGGATTGCGCACGGCTACTTCACCAAGGACAAGTAGCGAGGGCGTGGGTAGGCGACGCGAGGCATCGCTTCCGCTGCAGAGTGATCGCGCGCGTTCCCAACTCGGAGCGATCCCACGCCGCACCAACCGGCTGCTCCGTGACCGCCGTCGTTCTCCCGGACCAGGAACGTACTGGCGCTATGCGTGCAGGCAGGCCGGGTGCGAGAAAGAAGTGTCCCCGACGACTCGAGTTGGAACGAACTGTTCGCATGGCTGCGTGAGGTGGATTTGCTGCGGAATGTCCTCGCGGCGTGACGCAACTTGCCCATGAATCGCTCCAAGAACTCAGACGGCACGCGCGGTTATGACCCCATCTCTGGATTGGAAGGACTGACAGCCGCATGAGGACGGGGCATAATCGGGGTTGTAAGGTCACGGGATGCCACAGAACGCCACAGGCCGGGAAACGCCGCCGCAACTCTCGCAGCAGAAGACGACGGCCTTGGAGGCGATCGTGATGGGCTCGACGGTGACCGACGCCGCGCGCGCAGCGGGTGTGTCACGTGAGACGGTCCACCGCTGGTTGCGCGACGACTACGAGTTTCAGGCTGAGCGCAATGCCGCCGTCAGGGAACTTCGTACCGCGGCGTCAGCCCGGATGGAGAGGGCCGCTGCCGCGGCCGCGGAGGTGGTCTTGAAGGCCGTCGAGAATGGCAATGTGGCGGTCGCCCTGAAGGTCTTGGAGGGATTCGGGCGGCTGGCGGGCCAAGCCCCGGCCGCGGTCGGACCCTCCTCCGCCCGCGAGCTGTGCGCGCAAGATGAAGCCGCGGTGCGAGCCGCCGAGCGGCAGCGGCGGCGGCAGGAGGCGATGGAGTCGCTTAAAGACCAGATCGGCGGCTTCGGCTTGTGACCCGCGGGCCGCACGTGCGCCCTCTATATGGGGTAGGCTCCTTCTCATCCCTCGGCACTCCTCCCACCCGAGAACCAGTTCCTCCGATCCGGCGCGCGACCAGCCGCGGCATCGAACGTCAAGGCGTACGACGGGACACGCCGGGATCGGGATACTCCGGCGGAAACTGCCAACGATGAACCAAAGCGCCATCCGCGATTGTTCGGCGTTCCACGAAGTGACCACCGAGTGCTTGGCTCACGAGGACAAACTCGCTTCCTCGTAGCTCGATGTAGACGTACTGCCAGTAGAATGAGTGCCCAACGCCGAGCCGACTAGCTGTAACGCGCCAAGCGACGGCACCCGTAACCGGATCGATCTTGGCCACATCCACGCCAGTGTCGGAAGATGACACATGCGTTTCAACGAGGATCGAGCCATCCGGGAGTTGGTAGATGCCTGCGGGCGTGTGCTCATCAGCCGGGATTGGAGGGGCCACGTGCCAAATCTCTTGGCCGTTCCGATTCAGGCGGGCCGTTCTAGATGAAGTTGTGACGTAGTAGTTCCCGACGCGACCCGGAAACGGACCGGGCTTCGATTCGGACTCGGTCACGACGATCACATCGCCGCCGGGAGCAATCTGGCGTGCTCCATGGACAGTCTCTCCATCGAGAACGAATTGAAGTGACCCATCGGTAGAGTACGCCCGCGTCCATCCGTCGCTACCCCCTCCCCTGTTACCGACAAGGAAAAGATCGCCAGCCGCGATGGTAGGCTCCGGGTCCGTTTTTTCGGGACTGGGGAACTTGTCGCGCCACGCGTCGCTACCATCGGTGAGCCGGCGGGCAACTATGGACTCGCGATCGGTTGCGACGACGAGTCCGTGTGCGGCGAGCAGACGGTCATTCGGGCCTTTCGCGCGCCAGACTTCCTCACCGCTGGCGTCACTGATCCCGACGAGTCCTCCGATCTGTGGAACGACTACGATTCCGACTTCCTCGGCCCATACGGGCGGGCGGAGTGAATCAAAAAAGGGATGAGTCCATCGCACCGCGCCCCCCTCTCCGAGAAGAGAGATCGTAGAATCACGAACGGTGCGGCCCGAGACGGCCATGACTCCATCCGTCGTGGCCGTCATCGTTGCCGCATCGACCGCCAGATTGTTGTGTGAGAACCACCCCGTCTTCCCCGGCAACGGATCTGACCGTTCGTAGGGTGATCCGCCGGGAACTCGGCCAACGGTCTGTCCGTCGATTGGATTGACGAACCGATCGCAGACGAGAACCGGCCGGTCAGCTTCGCCAGCCTTCGCCGCGGACGCCGCGACCAGACCGAGCACCGTCGCAGCGATCAAGGTCGATGTGCCGAGCCGCGCTCGGCTGCCCGCGACTGCTTCCATCATCGCAGGGTTCACCCGCCTCCATCCCGATATTGGCGGGAGCAGTATTCGACCGATGGGAGCGTTTTCATGGCCCTACTATCGCCGGCTGGCCGAGTCTCGTCGAAGCCTCGGCGACGCGCTCGGAGCGAGCCTACCGAGAAAGCAGATGTGCGCCGCTAGCCGCGACTCCGCGGATAGCAGCGGTCTGCCCACCGAAAATCGGAGCAGCCGTAGCCCCGCGTGCCGAAATTGTTACGCAAAATCGGAGACTTTCGGCCTGTGCCCCCGATCTGCCACTATGTTTGCACCCGTGCGACGCGCGAGGTGCATTTCGTACCTCGAACGGTATGGTTCATCAGGACGAAATTACTGCCGCAAGCAGACGAATGACGATGAGCGTGCGCGCGTTCGTCGAAGCCTGGGCTCGCGAGATCACGCAACCCAATATCCGGGAACTGATACGAGCCGTGTACCGGGTGGTGCAGAAAGCTCCCTCGACCATCGAGGCGGTTGAAAGCGTCTCTCTGCGCGCACTGACGCCACATCCCATGATGGTGCTTGGTTGGGTGGAGCTGCACCTCCGCGATTCCCCCTCAGAAGACGATCCGGCTCGTCTCAAACGAGCGCAGAAGGTCACGATTGACGTCCCTGCCGTCGTCGCCGAGCTACTTCGCTGCGGCGTAAGAGTGCCTGCGGCGCTTGGCGGATGGCCCGTACCACCCGCACCGCCGTCGTCGCCAGCCTTGGGTGACGCAACTCATTCAGAGGATTACTCCTCCGTGTGGTGGTTCGGCGAGACCTACACCTTCAATCCCGTTCAGGCCCGGGTCGTCGAAGTCCTTTGGGTCGAGTGGGAGAGGTGCCGTGGCGGTCTCGCGAAATCCACGCTCGTCGGCGTCGCGGAAGAGCAGAGCACTTTCGAGCGTGAGGCGACTCGCATCGATCAGGAGATCGCCTTCACCGAAAGCGACCTGCATGACGCCCGGCTCGAAGAACTGGACGTCGAAGGCGTGCTTGCCTTCGCCGAGTACGTCCTCACCGACGCCGCTCGGCTATGGATCGAAGCTCCGCTGGAACAGAAGCAGCGGCTCCAACAGGTCATCTTCCCTCACGGTGTGACCTATTCGCTGAAGCGCGGATTTGGAACGGCCGAAACGTCAGTGATTTTCAGGCTGTTGCAGGCCGTTCCGAGTGGAAAGGCAGGAGAAGTGTCCCCGACGGGATTTGAACCCGTGTTACCGGCGTGAAAGGCCGGTGTCCTGGGCCGGGCTAGACGACGGGGACCCAGAGGCGAGCCGCGATGCGTTCGACGACGGCCCGGAAAAAATGAGCCGTGCTGGACTCGAACCAGCGACCCGCTGCTTAAAAGGCAGCTGCTCTACCACCTGAGCTAACGGCTCGAAAAGACCCGCAACGATAGCAATCCGGACCCCATTTGCAACCCATTGGCGTGGGGATTGCCAGCGGCCGCGTGCGCACACCTTCACCGGCAGCCGAAGCGGACGAACGATATGGCTGCAACCCGCCCGAGAACGCGCCGCAGCCGGTTTTGCGTTACTCGTTGCGGCGATATCGAATCCCCCGACACCGATGGCCTGCTGGATCGCCAAGTCCGAACCCTCCACGTACTCGTGGGAACAACTCGTCCACGACAAGAAGACGCGCTGGGACGGTATCCGCAACGCGCAGGCACGCAACAACCTCGCCGCGATGAAGAAAGGCGATGACGTGCTGATCTACCACAGCGGCGATGACAAGGCCGTGGTCGGCATCGCGACGGTTGCGCGCGCTGCCTACCAGGATCCGACGATCGACGACGAGCGCTGGCTCTGCGTCGATCTCGCGGCGAAAAAGCCCCTGCCGTCGCCCGTCACGCTCGCCACGATCAAGTCGACTCCCGCGCTGAAGCAGATCGGGCTCGTGCGCCAGGGACGCCTTTCCGTCGTGCCGATCACCGACGCCGAGATGCGCACGATCGTTGCGCTCGCAAAGAAGTGATCGCCGGCTCTCGATGAGCGCCCCACCCTCGCGCCTCCGCATCGGCGCCCACGACGCCGAATGGACGCAACTGGAGCTCGACGTGCGCGTGGAGCAGGACGACGAGCTGCACTTGCTTCCCGCCGAGCCTCTCGATCTGTACGCACTGGCGGATCCCGAAAGCAGCATCGATGCCGCGGCCTTGCTGCGCGAACGCGAGCTGCCGGACCCACCGTACTGGGCGCTGGTATGGACCGGTGCGCGTGCGCTCGGCGCCGTCCTTTCCAACCTCGATCTCGCCCCCGGCGCCCGCGTGCTCGATCTCGGTTGCGGCCTCGGCGCCGCCGGTCTCGCGCTCGCCCGCCGCGGCACTCCGGTCGTATTCGGTGATTACCTCGAGGAACCGCTCGGGTTCGTTCGCGCGACGCTCGCGCGACTCGGCGACGCTCGCAGCGAAGTGCGGCGCATCGACTTTACGTCGGCCTCGGATGACGGCTCCCGCTACGATCTCATCGTCTGCGCGGACATCGTCTACGATCCGGCGCACTACGAGCCGCTGGCCTCGTGGCTCGATCTTCATCTCGATCCCGCCGGCGCGATCCTGCTGACCGAAAGCCTTCGGGCCGATGCGGCCGTGTTCTTGCGCGGGATGGCGGCCCGTCGCTTCGCGGCCGACCAGTGCGCACTCTGGGTACTCGAAGACGGACGCCGCGAGCGAACGTGGATGCACGCCCTGAAAAGAATCTCGGCGCTGGCGTAGGGGATTTCGCGCCTTACGAAACGAACGGGCGAAACAGTTCGACCAGGTCGGGGCCCTGGCGGATCGTATGCCCGCCGTCGACCCCGATGCATTGCCCGGTGATCCACGACGACTCGTCGCTGAGGAGAAAAGCGACCATCGCGGCAACGTCCGCGGGTTTGCCGATGCGCGCAAGGGGCATCAGTCGCTTGTACTCGGCCACCGCCTCTTCGTTCGACGTGAGCGTGACGGCAAGCTCGGTGTCCACCAGGCTCGGCATCACGGCATTGACGCGAATATTGTCCTGGCCAAGCTCGTCGGCTGCGCAGCGCGTGAGCATGTTGACGCCGGCCTTGGAGACGCAGTAGGCGGCCATCCACTTGTGCGTCAGCACCGCGGCAATCGAGCTGATGTTGACGATGCTGCCGCCGCCGGTCGCCTTCATCGCGCGCGCCTCGGCGCGTACGCAGCGGAACACACCGGTGAGGTTGGTTTCGACCGTCATCGCGAACACCGGCGTCTGCTGCGTTTCGATTGGGCCCGCCATTCCCATCCCGGCCGAATTGACGGCCACGTGCACTGCGCCGAAGTACGATACCGTCGCTTCGACTGCCGCGTCCACCGACTCGTCGCTCGTCACGTCGCAGTCCACGAACGCCGCCGCCTTGCCGAGCCCTGCCGCGGCCTCTTCGAGGCGGTCGCGGCGCCGCGCCGCGAGCATCACGCGGCCTCCACCCTCGACGATGGCGTGGGCGCACGCCAGGCCGATGCCGGTGGCACCGCCGGTCACGAAGCCGACTTTCCCGTCGAAGCGCGGCACGACGACGCTCAGGCCTGCACGGATTCCTGAGGAGCTTTCGAGTAGAACTGCGCGTACCAGCGCCGGTAGCGTACGTAGGGGCCGTCGTTCTCGGCGATCACGGGGATCGGCCGGTAGAGCTTCGCGTTCCAGATCGGCACGTCCAGCTCGTAGTCGCGGATGTAGTTCGTGAAGAACGCATCGACGATGGCCGGGGCAGTCTTGGTGTGTCCGTAGTAGCGGTGCTGGATCCACAGTTCTTCGGGAGCGATCGGCGTCAGCACGTTGACCGCGATGCCCGTCATCGGCCCGCGAACGCGCGTGCACGTGAACGACGGCCCCGAGTTGAACGAATCGACGTCCGTTGCGTTCGCCGCCGTCGCCGATTGTCCTTCGAGCCCCGGATCGACGTCGATGCGCAGCGTGTACCGGTGTCCTTCGGGTTGCCAGTCGATCGAGCGCGCCTTCCATCCGTGCAGCGTGAAGAAGTGCTGGATGTCGACGCCGTTCTCCATGATTTCCTGGGGATGCGAGGCGATGCGCCAATCCTTCTTGCCCCACAGGTAGTAGCCGGGATCGGCAAGCTCCTCGACGACGTCGGGAGTCCAGTCCGGCTCCTTCCCTTCGGCGTGGTTCCAGACGAAGACGAAGCCGTTGTTCTCCCACACCCGCGTCGCGCCGATGGCGGCCTTCGGTGGAAGTTTTTCCGTGTACGGGATCGACGTGCAGCGGCCGCTTCCGCCGTCGTAGCGCCAGTGGTGGAACGGGCAGCGGATCGTGTCGCCGTGCACCGTGCCTCCGACGCCGAGATGGGCGCCGAGGTGCGCGCAGTACGGATCGACTGCGAAGGCCTTGCCGCTGTCCCCGCGAAACACGACGAAGTCGCGACCGAGAGCCCGCACCGTCTTCACTTCGCCGGCCTTGAGCTCGTCGGAATGGCTGACGGCGAACCAGCCGTTCGGATACGGGGGCAGCGGGATTCTTTGCATCGGTTTCTCCACTGGTAGAACTTGTTCCAGTTCGGCCGATTATGGGCGCGGACCGGCTGGGAGTCTACCGGCGGGCACGGCGGCGGCGGCACGGCGTGACAGTACTTCCCGCCCCGGCGCAAGTGTGCGTCCTGGCGAAGCTTTTTTGTGCCGGCATCGCGGAAATCGCCCGCCTGCGCCGGCATTTCGACGGCCAAGTCGTGTAAGCCGCCGCCCGAAGGAGGACCATGGCAACCGTCCAGACCGTACTCGGCCCAATCGATTCCGCCGACCTCGGCGCGACGATGTCCCACGTTCACCTGACCCTCGACATCTCGTGCTGGTACATGCCGCCCCAGGACGAAGCGGTGCGCCGCCGCTTCGAAGGCGACTTCTCGCTCGAGCATCTCGGTGCAATCCGCCGCAACGGCCTCGCGTTCCAGAAGAACCTCCGCCAGGACGACGTGGATCTGACCATTCGCGAAGTCGCCGAGTTCAAGCGCTGCGGCGGCGGGACCATCATCGACATGGACCTCGACGGCATCGGCCGCAACGTCGATGCGATGAAGCGCATCTCGCGCGAGACAGGGCTTCACGTCGTCGCTTCGACCGGCTGGTATATCCAGGGCGCGCATCCTTCGTGGCTCGCCGACAAGAGCATCGAGGAAATGGCCGACATCATGACGCGCGAGGTGCTCGAAGGCATCGGCACGACGGGAGTGCGCGCAGGCAACATCGGCGAGATCGGCCTCAGCGGCTATCCCGCCGATCCGTTCCAGCCGCACGAAGAGAAAGTGCTGCGCGCTGCCGCCCGCGCGCAAAAGGCGACCGGCGCGTCACTGACGATCCATCCCAATGCCCACCTTACGATCTACGGCGAGACACCCGTCGACCATTTCCCCACCTACATCGACATCCTCGAAAAAGAAGGTGCCGACCTTGCGAAGGTCTATCCGTCGCATCTCGGCCTTTTTCCCGTCTCGACAGCGAAGAAGCTGCTCGAGCGCGGAGTCGGATTCATCTCGTACGACCACTTCGGCCACGAGGAATTCTGCGAAGCGCTCGGCCCGGGACGCGGCTTCACGCCTGATCGGATCGAAGTCGAGACCGTGATGGAACTGCTCGCGTGCGGCTATGCGAACCGCATCCTGCTCGGCGCCGAAGTGGGCTGGAAAACCTGCTACAAGGCCAACGGCGGCTGGGGCTACAGCCATGTGCTCGAGCACATCGTGCCGTGGCTGCGTGCCTGCGGAGCCACCGAGAAGCAAGTGCACACGATGATGGTGGACAACCCGCGCCGGCTGCACGGCATCGGGCGCTGAGGTTCCTCGCCCGCGCTGCACAGCGGGCGAAAAGCCGACTCGCTTCCGGCCTTGAATCTGTTGCCGCCCCCGCGCTCGTGGTGGCCGGAGATCAGTACAGCTTGGTTACGCTGCACCCGGTCGGCGACTGCTGCAGGCACTGGTCGCACAGCGTGCACTCATCGACGTTGTCTTCGACGACGCGCACCGTGTTCGGCTCGCTGCCGAGCGCATAGATCTTGACGGGGCAGACTTCGACGAGCTTGGCAGCAAGCCCGGGAGTCTTCGCGATGACCGTATTGTCGGCCTTTACATCGATGAACATCGCCATCTTCGTTCTCCGGCTGCTCAGGCTGCCTTCAGGCGCTCTTTGACGAGCTTCGGAATGTCGCCGACTTCGTCGGCCACCGAGATGCCGGCGGCACGCATCGCGCGGATCTTCTCGGCCGGCGAGTCTTCCTTGCGATTCACGACGGTGCCGGCGTGGCCGAAGCTCATGCCGGGCATGTTGTCCATGAAGCGGCCCGAGACGAACGCGATGACCGGCAGCCGGCTGTTGTTGTCCTTGACCCACTTGGCGAGCTCGGCTTCGGCCGAACCGCCCGGCTCCGAGTAGATGACGACCGCATGCGTGTCGGCATCGGCTTCGTAGAACGGCATCAGGTCGGCGTAAGTCGAGCCGATCACGGGGTCGCCGCCGATCGAGATCGCGGTGCTCTGGCCGAGGCCCGCCGTAGTGAGCGCGTTGCAGATCTCGGTCGTCATGCCGCCGGAGCGCGACATCACGCCGACATGGCCCGGGCGAAACGCCTTTCGGCAGTCGACGGCAGGTCCGCCGAGGCTTCCGACGCGCGTGACCTCGGGAATCATGATGCCGAGGCAGTTGGGACCGATCACGCGCGCGCCGTGCATGGTGGCGTACTCGATGACCTGCGTGGCGTCACGGCGCTGGATGCCTTCGGTGATGATGATGATCAGCTTGATGCCGGCATCGATGGCTTCGTAACAGGCGTCGGGCGCTGCACCGAGCGGCACGGTGACGACGGATGCATCGACGTGGCGCGTGGCCGTGAGCTCGCGCACCGTGTCGAAGACCGGCACGCCGTAGACCTCGCGGCCGCCGCGGCCCGGTGTCACGCCGCCGACGATCTTCGAGCCGTACTCCAGGCACTCGCGCGTGAAGTTGAGCGCCTCACGGCCGGTGATACCCTGGATGATGAACGTGGAATCCTTGTGGACGAGCACTCCCATCTTCGTTCCCCTGCCCTTCAGGCCTTGGCCTTCTCGACCGCACGGCGCGCGGCCTCGGACAGCGAAACCGTCCGGTCGCAGTACTCGACCCCGTACTTGTCGAGGATCTTGAAGGCATCGGCTTCCCACGCGCCGGGCACGCGGAAGATCGTGATCGTCTCCTTCGGATCCATGCCGAGCTCGAGGATGCCCTTGATGACGCCGCGCGCGACGAGGTCGGCGCGGGTGTTGGAGACGACGTTGGAGATCACGCAGATCTTGCGAACACCGGGCTTCTGCAGCACCAGCTTCGTCAGCCCCTTGGCCTTGCTGACGCTCGGGTTGCCGCCGATGGCCGCGTAGTTGGCGGGCTTGCCGCCGTGGCGCAGGATGGCGTCGAAGGTGGTGATCGAGCCGCCGCCGGCGCCGATCACCAGGCCCATGTCGCCGTCGAATTCGGCGATCGGCGAAATGATGCCGCGCGGGTCTTCGTCGTCGATGCGCGTTGCCTCCAGCTCGAAAGGAGTCGGCGGGCGGGTGCCGCGTGCATCGGGATCGGTGATCGCCAGCTCGGTCAGGAAAGGCTTCTGGCGCTCGAAACCTTCGGCCTCCATGTCGAGGTGGGCGTCGAGCGCGTAGAACTTGCCGTCGGCCGTGCGGCCGAGCGCGTTGATCTCGGTGAACGTGAGATCGTAGCGCATCAGCACGTCGCAGAGCGCGGTCAGGATCGGCGTTACCCTGTTCAGGTCGGAGCCGCCGAGGCCGAGGTCGCGAAGGACTTCCTTGGCGCGGTACGGCGAGATCGGTGCGAGCGACGAGAAGTGGCGACGCTTGACGTGCGCCGGCTGGCTCGAGGCGAGGTCGTCGATGTCGTGGCCGCCCATGTCGGCCACCGTCATGACCGGCAGCTTGGCAGCGCCGTCGTAAGTGGTGTGGAGGCAGTATTCCTTGACCGTCTCGATCTTCTTTTCGACGAGCACGCGCTCGGTCGTATCGAAGCCGATCTTCCTGCCGAGCAGCTTGCTGGCGGCCTTGGCGGCGTCGGCGGGCGTGGCGGCGACTTCGACTGCGCCGGCCTTGCTGCGACGGCGCGAGAAGACCTGGGCCTTGACGTAGACGGGGCAGCCCAGCTCGGCAGCAAGTTTTTCGGCCTCGGCGGCCGCGGCGGCAGTGCCGCCCGGCGGCACCGGAATGCCGTGCCTGGCAAGGACGCGCTTGGCCTCGAACTCATAGAAACGCATCGAGATCTTCTCCTTCGAAGCCGGCCGCGCAGACGCGCAGCCGGCCGCACGGCCGCTCGGAATCGGCCGGAACCGGGGCTCTATATACGGATTTTCCGGTGTCGCAAGAATGGGGACAGTCCCCATGCCTATGTGTAATGGGGTCAGACCCCATTACATTTACGCATGGGCACTGTCCCCGATTCCCCGGATTCAGAAGCCGTAGGCAGTCTTGAGGGCGGCGTCCTTGTTCGCGAGCATCCGCGCCAGCTCGACCATGACCTTGCACTGCTTGTACGTCGCGTCGTCCTGCATCTTGCCGTCGATCATCACGGCTCCCGCGCCGTCGCCCATCGCTTCGATCACCTTCTTGGCCCATAGCACTTCATCGACGGGAGGGCTGAAGACCTTCTTGGCGATGTCGATCTGCGCCGGATGCAGCGACCATGCGCCGACGCATCCCATCAGGAACGCATTGCGGAACTGGTCCTCGCAGGCGACGACGTCCTTGATGTCGCCGAACGGCCCGTAGTACGGCAGGATCCCGTTGGATGCGCAGGCATCGACCATGCGCGCCATCGTGTAGTGCCACAGGTCCTGCTGGGCCGTCAGGCGCGGCGCGTCGGGATTGGCCGGATCGGGATCGGTGCGCACGATGTAGCCCGGATGGCCGCCGCCGACGCGCGTCGTCTTCATGCGGCGCGAAGCCGCGAGATCGGCCGGCCCGAGCGACAGGCCCTGCATGCGAGGGCTTGCTGCGCAGATCTGCTCGACGTTGGCGACACCGGTCGCCGTTTCCAGGATTGCGTGCACGAGCAGCGGGCGCTTGATGCCGGCGCGTGCCTCGAGCTGGGCAAGAAGCTGGTCGACGTAGTGAATGTCCCACGCGCCTTCGACCTTGGGCACCATGATGACGTCGAGCTTGTCGCCGATCTCGCTGACCAGCTCGACGAGGTCGTCGAGCACCCACGGAGAATCCAGGCTGTTGACGCGCGTCCACAGCTGGGTGTCGCCGAAGTCGGTCTTGTTCGCGATGTCGATCAGCCCGCGGCGCGCGGCCACCTTGTTGGCGGTCGGAATGGCGTCCTCGAGGTTGCCGAGCAGCACGTCCACCTGCTTTGCAATGTCGGGCACCTTGGCCGCCATCTTCGGGTTGCTGGCATCGAAGAAATGAATCATTCGCGACGGCCGCACCGGGATTTCGCGCACAGGCGCGGGGGCACCGATGGCCAGGGGTCGGAAGAATGCTTTGGCGCTGCGCATGAAGGCTCCTTTCGCAAAAGTCCCGGAAGTCCGCGGCGCATATACGCGATCCGATATGGGGAGTCGACGAGACCGTTGCGCACAGACGAGCCCCCGGACCGCCGGCCGCACGTGCTCGCGCGACCCTCGCGTCTGCCGCCCGCATTGCCTAAGGAAAGCGCCATGAAAGGGACCGACCGTCGAAGCCGGGTTCCCGCCTGGATCGCCGCAGCCGTAGTTGCGCTCGCCCTTGCCGGTTGCGCCAAGCCGCCGCCGCTGGTTACGCGGCCGGCCTCGCCTCCGGCATCCGTCGTGTTCGAGCATCCGTCCGTGTTCGACGTCACGACGGGAACGCAGACGGCCGACCAGGACGTGCTCGTCACCGGCACGACCATCACCGCGATCGGAGCCAGCGGGAGCCTGGCGGTTCCTGCGGGAAGCCAGCACGTCGACGGTCGCGGCGCGACGCTGGTGCCCGGCCTCGTCGACAGCCACGGCCACGTCGCGAACAGTCCTGCACCGCCGTGGCTGCGCGAGTTTCCCGACGCCGATCGCAATCTTCAGTCGTTTCTCTACTGCGGCGTCACGACCGTGCTCGATCCTGCGGATCTCGAGCCGGACGCGTTCCAGCGCCGCGAAGGCGTCGCTTCGGGAAAACTTCTCGGCCCGACGATCTTCGCGGCCGGCCCGATGCTCACTGCCGTCGGCGGACATCCGATTCCCGTCGTCGACGCGATCGCGCCGTGGTGGTTGCGCTGGTACGTGAAGCGACACGCGGTGCGACCGCTGGCTTCCACCGACGACGTTCGCAAGGCGATTGACGAGCTTGCGGCCGACCGCGCCGACTTCGTCAAGCTCGCGATCGATGCGATTCCCGACGGGGCGCCGGAGCTGGCCGCTCCTCTTGCAGCCGCCGTCGTGCGCATGGCCCATGAGAAAGGCCTTCGCGTCGTCGCGCACGTCGGCAGCCTCGCCGACGCGCTCGAGGCCGGCAATGCCGGCGTCGATGCCTTCATGCACATGGTCTACCGCGAGCCGCTCGACGAGGAATCGGCGGCCAAGATCGCCGCGTTCGGCAAGCCGGTCGTGCCGACGATGGGAGTCTTCGAGAGCTATGCGCTGACCGGCACCCCGCGCGTGCCGACCCCTCTCGAGCGCGAAACGGCCGATGCACGGATACTCGCGTCTTTCGACAAGATTCCGCCCGGCGCGATCTCTCCGGAGTTCGAGAAATACTTCGGCGAGCTGAAGCAGAACCGCCAGGCGTGGCGCAAAAACGTGCTTCTGATGCACCAGAAGGGCATCACGCTGCTGGCGGGCAGCGATGCCCAGTCCGGAGTCTTTCCCGGCCCCGGGCTGCACCGCGAGCTTGCGCTGCTGGTCGAAGGCGGCCTGACTGCCGCCGAGGCACTGCGCGCCGCCACGTGGGATCCGGCCCGCTTCATCGAAAAGACCGAGGATCCGTCCTTCGGCCGCGTCGCCGTGGGCAAGAAAGCCGACCTCCTGCTCGTGGACGGCGATCCGGGCCGCGACGTCGCAGCGCTCTCGAAGATCCGCGCCGTCATGAAAAGCGGCGTCGTGATCGAACGCCATGCGGTCGCCGGCAACTGAGCTTCGCCGGGCGCCGCTCCGCATCGCGCCGCGTTGAAGCGATCGCGAGCCACCGCTAGGTTCCGCGATCTTCACGCGATCTTTGCGCCAGCTTCGCGCTATTTTGGCGCTATCCTGGCGCTATCTTAGTTGGAAGAGGAACCCAGCAATGGCCCGCATCAACGACAACTATCTCAAGCTCGCCGCCGGTTACCTGTTCCCCGAGATCGGCCGGCGGGTGCGCACTTTTCAGGACGCCAATCCCACGGCCCCGATCATCCGCCTCGGCATCGGCGACGTCGTGCTGCCGCTGCCGAAGTCGATCTGCGACGCGATGCACGCCGCAGTCGACGAAATGCAGACCACCTCCGGTTTTCGCGGTTACGGTCCCGAGCAGGGCTACGACTTCCTGCGCGAGGCGATCGCCGAGAACGAATTTCGCAGTCGCGGCGCCGCGATCGATGCCGATGAGATCTTCATCTCCGACGGCTCCAAGTGCGACAGCGGCAACATCCAGGAAATTTTCGCGGCCGATGCGAGGATTGCGGTCACCGATCCGGTTTATCCGGTTTACGTCGACACGAACGTGATGGCGGGCCGCACCGGCAAGGCCGATGCAAGCGGGCGCTATGAGGGCCTCGTCTATCTTCCGTGTACGGCCGACAACGGCTTCCTGCCCGAGCCGCCCAAGCAGAAGGTCGATCTCGTCTATCTCTGCTTTCCGAACAACCCGACCGGCGCCGTCGCGCGGCGCGCCGACCTCGAACGCTGGGTCGAATGGGCACGCAGCAATGATGCGATCCTGCTCTTCGACGCTGCCTACGAGGCATTCATCACCGGATCGGACTTCCCGCATTCGATCTATGAGATCGACGGTGCGCGCGAGGTTGCCATCGAGTTCCGAAGTTATTCGAAGACCGCGGGCTTCACCGGAACTCGCTGCGCATTCGTCGTCGTGCCGAGGACGCTGGCGGGAGTCGCCGCCGACGGAAGCCGCGTCGACCTGCATCGCCTGTGGAACCGGCGTCACACGACAAAGTTCAACGGCGTGTCGTACCCGATCCAGCGCGGCGCGGCCGCAGTCTACAGCGACGCCGGCCGTCGCGAGGTGCGCGCGAACATCGACTACTACATGGCCAACGCGCGGGTGATCCGCGAAGGCCTCGGCGCGGCCGGGCTCGATTGCTACGGCGGCGTCAACGCGCCGTACGTCTGGGTGAGAACGCCGCGCGGAATAGGGTCGTGGGAGTTCTTCGACCTTCTGCTCACGCGTGCGCACGTGGTCGGGACGCCCGGCGCCGGGTTCGGAGCCTGCGGCGAAGGGTACTTCCGGTTGTCGGCGTTCGGACTTGCCGACCAGGTTCGCGAAGCCGTCGAGCGAGTGAGGCGAGCGGTCGCCTAGACGCCAGTCGGTCGCATAGACGCCAGTCGATCGGATAGACGCCCGCCCGCTCAGTGGGTGAAGCCTTCGTCGATTGCCGGTGCCCCGAGCGATGCGCGCTGACCGCCGTCGGCGATGAGACACGTCCCGGTTACGAAGGACGCATCGTCGCTGACGAGAAACAGCGCAGCGCGCGCGATTTCCGCGGGCTGGCCAAAACGGCCGAGCGGGATCAGCCGATCCATCGCGCGACGCGAAGCCTCGGTCGGAAATGCCGCCAGCGTTCCCGGCGTCGCGATGCAACCGGGAGCGAGCGAATTGACGCGTACGTTGCCGGCGGCCCCTTCGATGGCAGCAACCCTCGTGAAACTTTCGAGCGCAGCCTTGGCGGAGCTGTAGCCGGCCAGCGCCGCAAGCGCAGCGTGCCCCGCTGTCGAAGAAATGTTCAGAATGGCCCCCCCGCCGGCCGCGGCCATCAGCGGCAGTGCGGCGCGCGTCGCGAAGAACACCGCGTCGAGCGCAACGCTGAAGCTGTCCTTCCACGCGGCGGTCGTCATCGACTCGATCGGCGATGCACTCATGCGAAACGCGTTGTTGACCAGGATGTCGAGGCGGCCTCGTGCGGCGACGTCGCGAATCAGCGCCGTCAGCGCCGCTTCGTCGGTGACGTCGCAGACGCGACTCTCCGTGCTGCCGCCCGCCGCGCGGATCTCCGCACCCGTCTCCAGCAGCGGCCCTTCGCGATCGCCGCAGACGACGACGTGCGCGCCTTCGCCGGCGAACAGTTTTGCCATCGCCGCGCCGATTCCGCTGCCGGAACCGGTGATGAGTGCGGTTTTTCCGTCGAGCCTTCCCATGCAACCTCGCAGTGGCGGCGCCGAGAGCACGGGCGCCGCCGGCCGGCGAGACTGTGCGCGGGACGGCTGCGACGCAAGCGGCCAGGTTTTTCACACGCGGGGCCGTCTGCTCTGATTGGCGGCACCGATCTGCAGCTTACCAGGAGGTCCCCGCATGATCCGCATCGTCACCCGTCTCTGCGTCGCACCGAAAAACCGGCGCAGGGTGGCCGAGAACGCCGTCGAGCTGGTGCGCCTGTTCGAGAAGCACGGGCTTCGCAGCGAAGGCGTGTTCGAGAACTTCACCGAGAGCGAGATCGTGCACCTGTGGTCGGCGGCCGACATGGCGGCCTACGACGCCGCGACGGTCAGCCTTCGCGGAGATCCGGAATTCCTCGCGTTCGCGGCAGCCGCCGCCGAGCCGATCGTCAGCGAGCGCAAGGAATACTGGCGCGCAATCTCAATGACGCGGGGATGACTCGCGTGTAATGGGGTCAGGCACCACAGGAATAGGGTCAGGCACCAGCCGAATGGGGTCAGGCACTATTCCTCTGGTGCCTGACCCCATTACAGATGGCGCATGTTCCCAGCTACCAGCGGTTCCAGTGGACGACGTCGGCAAGGGGGCGGCGCCGTACCGGGCCGAATGGTTTTTCGGGCCAGCCGAGCGGAATTGTCACCGCGATATGCGCGTCTTCCGGCAGCGCCAGCAGGTTTCGGACCGCCTTCTCGCACGTCATGTGCCAGGTGGTGAACGTGGCTCCGAGCCCGACGCCCCTTGCCGCCAGCAGCAGGTTCTGGGCGGCCGGGTAGACGGCGGCCCCGATCCAGTCCTTGCTCGGCGCCGCCGGCGGATAGACGGGGCGGCCGCAGACGAGGATCCACACAGGGACGTCGCCAGCGTGCTCGACGAGGTGATGGGCCGAGGCCAGAAGCCGCCGCCGCGCGGGATCTCCGTCGGTCGGCACCGGTGGAAGCAGGGGCCTCACCCCATCGCTCAGCATGGTGCCCAAGCGGTGCCGGACAGGGTCCTCGCGCACGACGACGAAATCCCACCCCTGGCTGTTCCCGGGGCTCGGCGCGCAGGTCGCAGCCTCGAGCACGGTAGCCAGCAACTGGTCGGGGATCGGGTCGGGCCGCAGGTGGCGCATCGCCCGACAGGTGCGTATTGCTTCGAGAACATCCACTGGTTGCTCCGCCGGGCGGCGTCGAATAATGAATCCGGACACAGACTGCGGCAACTGCCTCGCCATGGCCGCCGGACTGCGCAACGTACTTCCGATGCGCGGCACCGCGCCCCCTCACCGATGCAGTACCCGGCCGCCGGCAGCATCGACCCAACAGGAGATCTCATGAAGAAGACCGTTTTGGTTGCCGCCCTATGTTCGCTGTCTTTCGCTGCGTGCTTCGGCAGCGCTCCCGCCCTGAAGGCGCCGAAGATCACCGAAGCCCGCGCAACCATGGCCAAGATCGGAGGCCGCCCGCTGCCCGTCTTCGAGTTCAGCGCCAAGGTCGAGGACCAGGAAAACAAGATCGTCGCGGCCCGGGCCTTCGTCTCGACGACCGGCGCTCTCTACAAGCAGGGCGAGAAGGGTTACGAGCTCGTCGAGCCGAAGCCGCTGGAGGCCGAGTACGTCGCCAACGTCAGCCAGGTGCGTGCGACAGTCGACCCCGCCAAGGAAGAGGCGCTCGCCACTCACCTGAACGAAGACAGCTCCACCGTCGCGTTCCAGATCGAAGTCGACTGGACGGCGCCGGACAGCACCGAGAAGCACTCCACGCGCTCGATGGTCTTCGAGAGTGACCACGACACGATCGCAACGGCCGGCGAGGCCAAAGAGATCAAGTAGACATCGGCGTTGCGCCCGGCCAGCCGCGGCCGGGCGCAGCCACCCTTCCGGGGCAGCCTTTCGGGCGGCCCCTGCCCTTTCCGTCGGCACACCGCTAAGATGCCCCCCGGGGGTTCGGAGGGGAGCCTTGTCCAAGGACGCCAAGCCATACGTCGTGCTGATGGCCGACGACGACGAGGATGATCGCCTGCTGGCACGCGACGCCTTCGACGACTGCGGCGTGGACGTCGATCTTCGTTTCGTCGAGGACGGAGTCGAGCTGCTCGACTACCTGCACGCGCACGGACCCTGGACCGACTCTCCGCGCCCTTCGCTGATCATCCTCGATCTGAACATGCCCCGGAAGGACGGTCGCGAAGCGCTGGCGGCGATCAAGGAAAATCCTTCGCTCCGCCGCATCCCCGTCGTGGTCCTGACCACGTCGAAAGCCGAGGAGGACGTGCTGCGTAGCTACGATCTCGGCGTCAGCTCCTTCATCAGCAAGCCGGTCAGCTACGCGTCGCTGCTCGCGCTCGTACGCACGCTGTCGCACTACTGGTTCGAGACGGTGCGCCTGCCCGGGCACGCCCCCGCCAAATAGGAACGTTCAGGCTGCGGTAGTCACTGCGTCGGCCTCGGCCGGAAGCAGGATCGTGAACGACGCACCGTGGCCGGGGCTGCTCTCGGCCGTGATGCTGCCCTTGTGGCGCTCGACGATGCGCCGGACGATCGCAAGTCCGATGCCCGAGCCGCCGAACTCGCTGCGGCCGTGCAGTCGCTGGAACGGCGCGAAAATCCGCTCGGCGTGCTGCTGCTCGAAGCCGATCCCGTTGTCCTTGACGGTAATGCGCCAGCCCGGCGCGCCCGCGCACTGGGCCGGCTCGCTGCGAATGGTCACGTGGGGAACGGCTGCCTTGTCCTGGAACTTCATCGCGTTGGCGATGAGGTTCTGGAAGACCTGCCGCATCTGCGTCGGGTCGGCGTGCACCACCGGCATCGCACCGACGTCGACCATTGCGCCCTTGCTCTCGATCAGCACTTCGAGGTCGCCGAGCACCTCGCGGATCACTTCGCTCGCGTCCACCGGTACGAACGGCCGCGCGCGGGTGACGACGCGCGAGAACTCGAGCAGATCGTCGATCAGCGTCTGCATGCGGCCGGCGGCATTCATCATCCGCTCGATGTAGTCGTTGCCCTGATCGCCGAGCTGACCCCCAAAGCGCGAGCGGAGGCGATCGCCGAAGACGACGATCTTGCGCAGCGGCTCCTGCAGGTCGTGCGAGGCCACCGACGCGAACTGCTGCAGCTCGCGGTTGCTCGATTCGAGCTGTGCCGCGACGCGCTCGAGCTGTTCCTGGGCGAGCTTGCGCGCGCGGATCTCGTTCTCGAGAAGCGTGTTGTCGCGCTCGAGACGGCGGCTGCGATTGCGCTCGATCGCGTAGCGCATCGAGCGCACCAGCGACTGGCCGTCGGCCTTGCCCTTGACCAGGTAGTCCTGGGCTCCTTCGTTGAGTGCCCGCACCGCGAGCCTCTCGTCGTCGTTGCCCGTCAGCACGACCACGGCAACCTCGGGGTCGGTCTCGTGGATCTTCTCGAAAGTCTCGAAGCCGCGGCTGTCGGGCAGCGAAAGGTCGGAAAGGACCACGTGGAAAGGAGCCGAAATCAGCGAGCGGCGGGCAGCTTCGAGCGTGCCCACACGGGAGATCGCGAATTGTCCCGGGGCGGTCTTGGTCAGGGCCCGCTGGAGCAGAAAGGCGTCGTCCTCGTCGTCCTCGACGAGCAGAATTCGAATCGGTTCCTGGGTCACGACGACACCCGCGAGCGAGGCGGAAGACTAGCCTTGCCGGGGGAGTCGCGCCACCACTGTCTGGGCGCTGCCATCGAGCCGCCTCGCTAGCCGCGTCGCTTGCCTGACCGACCGGAGTCCAGTTCCGCTCCGATGGCTATGGGGCCGCCGGCTTCGGCGGATCTGCTGCCGCGGGTGCATCGTTGGCCGCTCCGCTGGCAGCGCCGCCCTGCGCTGGCAGAACGGCCGGCGCTTCGTGCGCCTCGGCCTTCGCGCCCTTTTCCCTGGCAGGTTTGCCGGGTGCCGATGGAGGCACGGCGGCCGGCGACGTCGCTGCGGCGGCCTGCTCGGCCGCGTTGACAGCCGAGAAATCGCCCTTCAGCTCGGCAGCCGTCGGCGGATGGCAATGGCCCTGGACCGTGTAGAGCATCTCGCGGCACGTGTCGTAGTTGCGGCCTGCGCACATTCTCTGCGCCCAGGTCTCCCCGGCGAGCTGCGCCATCGCATCCGGTACCGCGTCGCAGAAGTGCTCGGTCTTCTTCGATTTGGCCATGCACGCGCGGGCGAAGACGCGAGCCCAGTACTTGCACCGGTCGTCGCGGCAGCGGTCCTGGCGCCCGTGTCCTTCGAGCAGGCAACCGGACTCGTCGCTGTCCTGCGCAAACTCGAATGCCTCTTGTACCTGGCTCTTCGCGTAGGCGTCGAGGCCGTCGAAGTTGACGATCGGCTTGGCCGTTTCGGGATACACTTTGGGGCCGGCGTTCCTGCGATGCTCACTGTCGAGGATGTTGAAATCGGCGAAGACTCCCGCCTGGCCGCCGTCGTTCTTGGCTTCCTTGACGTCGGGCTTGGCGATGTCCATGTGGATCGGCTTCTTGAACAGGATCTTCGTCAGCCACACGACGTCGGTCTGCGCGAATCCCGTTGCGATCGCGCCCATCCAGACCGCCACACCGACCACGACGGCGCCGACGCACGAGCACGCGACGACGAACTGCATCATTCGCGGGTTGATGCGCGTGCGCCAGTCAGCGCCCGGGCTGAATCCCTGTTTGAACGCCTGGATCGACAGCGCACCGAAATAGCCGTTGAGGATGAGGAACAGCGCAACCGGCGCCAGCGCCATGCGCAGGTACGTCAGGATGTGATCGCTCGCGCTGCCGTGGTCCAGCATCTCGGGAAGGTGGTACGCGAGCATCACCAGGTCACCGACCACGAGGGCGGCCGAGCCGAGCATCGGCCCGGGCGTTCGCGAAACGGCAAGGGCGGCCAGCAGGATGCCGGCAAAGCCTGCAGCGATATCCCAGAAAGCCGGAGCGACGTTGGCGATGCCGGCCATGTCGATGGTGCCGAAGATGAAAATCAGCACCGACCAGACTGCGACGACGCGGATGCCGAGCGTGCTGCGCTCCTTGGCCTCCGCGTAGACCTTGGCAACACCGCTGCGCAGGTCGTGGGCCTGCCAGCCTTCCTCCATCATTTCCTGCTGGTTGTCGTTGGCCATACGGCTCAGCGTTCCAGCAGCGGCAGCCGCTCGGCCTTGGCGAACTGCTCGCGAAGGCGCGCATAGTCGGCGTCGGTCATCGCGCGAAACGCCGAGTCTCCGCGCGCGCGCAGGAACAGAGGATCCTGCACCCTGGCAGGCTGGAAATGCACGGCCTTGAGATTACGCACGAGGATCTTCTGGGTTCCGGTGTAGTCGAAGTCGCCGACGATACGCACGTAGTCGGGGAACCATTTCCGGTCCATGCCGCCGTTTACCACCTGGCGCTCGCAGAAATCGAAGAACCCGGCGGGGTCGAAACGGGCGCCCTCCCGCATCTTGAGCGCGACCATCACGTGCTCGTCCGAGATGGCGCACGGCACTCCGAAGGCAGCAGCGAGCGCAACGTCGGGATGCTCCTGCAGCAGGCGCGCGACCTGCAGCGCCGAGAAGTTCTCGCCGTCCTTGCGGATCCAGTCGTCGGTACGGCCGTCGAAAAACAGGTAGCGCTTGTCGTCGCGCAGCAGGACGTGGCCGAGATCGCCGGAATGGTAGACGCCGTCACGGTACTTCTGCGTGTTGGCCGACGCGTTGTCGAAGTAGCCCTGGAAAAGCGCCGTATCCTCGGCGATGCGGCAGATCTCTCCCACCGCTTCGTCGTAGTTGAGGATGAGTCCGTCGGCGGAGATGTTCGCAGGAGGACATTCCCTGCCGGCCGGATCGAGAATCCTCACCGCAGGATCGTGCACCTCTCCGACGCTTCCGCGAGGGTCGCCCCTTAGCCGGTACGTCGAGATGGCCGCCTCGGTCGAGCCGTACAACTCGTACATGTCGTCGAGGCCGAGCCAGTCGATGAAGCGGTCGATGTCCGGCGGCGAAGCGCCGTTGCCGATCGCGTAACGAAGGCGGTTGGACGGATGGTTGGTCACCTCGGCGCGGAGCCTGCCCAGGTCGCCGCCATACTGCTTCTCGAGGGCCTGCAGAACGTAGTGCACAGGCTCGCCAACGTAGTTCCAGTACGTCACGCCGTGGCGCAGCACATCGGGCACGAAGCCCGAGGCCGAGAAACGCTCGCGCATCGCCAGGCTGGCTCCGACCCAGAAGCACGGCATGAAGCCGATGAACATCGAGTTGGAATGGAACAGCGGCATGCACGTGTAGCCGCAGGAGTCGCGGCCGAGCTCGAGGCGGGACGACACGCCTATGCCGGTCGCGCAAAGCTTGAAGTGGTTGTTGATGATGCCCTTGGGCAGTCCCGTCGTTCCCGAAGTGTAGATGATCATCAGGCCGGTGCCGGGATTCACGTCGGCTTCGGGATACGCAAGGCTCGTGCCCGACGAAGCGACTTCGGCCTCCATGCACGCGAGGTAGTTGGCACCGCGCGGAATCTCTCCGCCGCCGGTCGGCATGAACAGGATGTTCTCCGGCGCGACGTGCGCAAGATCGCCCCTTACCTTTTCGACTTCCTCGCGAAAACGCTCGTCGACGACGACGACCCCGGCGCGCGACTGGTTGAGCACACCCGCAAGCGTTGCTCCGCGAAGGCCCGTGTTGACGCCGAAAAGCGTAAGCCCGGCAATCCCGCAGCCGCCGTACAGTGAAAGCAGCTCGAGGTGGTTCTCGAGCAGCATCGCGACGTGGCCGGGCCGGGAATTACCGATGGAGCCGAGGCGCCCGAGCAGGAAATGGGCGTTGCGCGTCGCTTCGTCGCGGAACTGGCCGTACGTCCACGTACGGTCGTTCTGGCGCAGCAGAACGCGACCGTTCACCTCGCGGTGGTCGGCCCGTGCCTGGATCTGGTCGCGCAGAGTGTAGTTGGCCTCGAACTCGAAAGGCTGGTCAGACACCCGGATTCTTCCCCTCCGACAACGTCCCGCCTGCCCCGCAGCGCCGTCGCGTCCGGCGACGATACACGGCCGCTGGAGGCGGAGCCAGAGCGCCGGCGGCGTACTCTTTCTACCAGACTGCCAGCCTACCAGGCCTTCAGGCCTTGACGCTTTCAGGCTGTCCCGGCGGCTGGCGCCTCGTAGTCGGACGCGGTGCGCCGTGGAACCGGCAGGCGGAAGCGGAACGTCGCGCCCTCGCCCTTTCGCCCTTCGGCCGACACTGCTCCCCCGGGGCGGCGAATGATGCGGTCGACGGTGGCTAGGCCGATGCCCGAGCCTTCGAACTCGTCGCTCCTGTGCAGGCGCGAGAAAGGCCGGAACAGCTTGCCGGCAAGGCCCGGATCGAAACCGCTGCCGTCGTCGCGGACGAAATAGACGACCGAGTCGCCGGTCCTCTCTTCGACTCCGAACTCGATGCGCGCCGATTCCTTCTGGGCTGTGTACTTGAACGCGTTGCCGAGAAGATTCTGCACGACGAGACGAAGCAGGCCCGGATCCCCCCACGCGAGAAGTCCGTCCCCGATCGACCAGTCGACCTGGCGCTGCGGTGCCGCGGCGCGCAGGTCGTCGACAAC
>DASXOZ010000076.1 GCA_036493895.1 Candidatus Binatia bacterium
AGAGGAATAGTGCCCTATTCCTCTGGTGCCTGACCCCAGCTGCTAGCGCATCAGCCTCTGGCCTTTCTGCTTCCAGCGTCGAAGATACGCCGGCACGCGCGCGTCGTCGTCGTCGGCGACCTGCGCGAACTCGATCTCTTCCTGGCGCGGCGCCGGCTCGGCGCCCATCTCGGGCTCGCGGCGCTGGGCAGGTGCCTCCGGCTCCGGCTCGCCCGCTTCGAACGACTCTTCGATGCCCGGATCCATCATCGGCTGGCGGCCGGTGTAGCCGCGAAGGTACTGCGACGGACGCTCGCGCTGCGGCGCCGGCGGCGCGCTGCGCTCGGGCGCCGTCATCGTCGTCATCAGCATGTCGCCGCGGTCGCGGCCGGCCTGCAGGCGGTCGGTCAGGCGCTCGCCGAAACCGGTCGCGATGACCGTGATGCGCACCTCGTCCTCGAGGTTCGCGTCGTGCACGAGGCCGACGATGATGTTGGCGTCTTCGTGGGCCTGGGTCTGGATGAGGTCGACGGCTTCGTTCAGCTCCTGGATGCCGAAGTCTTCGCTGGCCGTGATGTTGACGAGTACGCCGCGGGCGCCGTGGATGGAGATGTCCTCGAGCAGCGGGCTGCTGATCGCGTTGGTCGCGGCATCGACCGCGCGGCTGTCGTGGTAGCCGACGCCGTGGCCCATCATCGCCATGCCCATCTCGCTCATGATCGTGCGCACGTCGGCGAAGTCGACGTTGATGGTGCCGGGCTCGGTGATGATCTGCGAGATGCCGCGCACCGCATGCAGCAGCACGTCGTCCGCTTTCTTGAATGCCTCGCGCGCCGTGGTGCTGCGGCTCGCGATCTCGATCAGGCGCTGGTTCGGGATCACGATCAGCGTGTCGCAGGCGGCGCGCAGCTCGCGGATGCCTTCCTCGGCCTGGCGAAGACGGCGGCGCCCCTCGAACGAGAACGGCTTGGTGACGACGCCCACCGTGAGCGCGCCGAGGTCCTTGCAGATGCGGGCAATGACCGGCGCTGCGCCGGTGCCGGTGCCGCCGCCCATGCCGGCGGTGACGAAGACCATGTCGGCGCCGCCGAGCTCCTCGCGCAGGATGTCCTCCTGCTCGAGGGCCGCCTTGCGGCCCACTTCGGGGTTGGCTCCGGCGCCGAGGCCCTTGGTCAGCGAACAGCCGAGCTGGATCTTGACGGGCGCCAGGCTCGTGCCGATTGCCTGCGAATCGGTGTTGGCCGAGAGGAAATCCACGCCGTGCAGCTCGGCCCGGATCATCGTCGAGACCGCGTTGCCGCCGCCGCCGCCGACGCCCACGACCACGATGCGGGCGTTGTTCAGGTTTTCATCCACCAGCTCGATCATCACCACACCTCCCGGTTGCCCATTGCCGCCGGAGCCGCCCCGCAGCCGGTCTTCGATCCGATCGGATCGCTGCAGGGGAAAATTCGTGAAGAACCCATTCGATGCTCTCGAAAACGTTCCGATGGAAGAGCGCGCGTGTGCGCAGCCTTCACACCATCTCCTTGAACCGGCGCCTTACCCATCCCGGCACGAGTCGTGACGCGACGCCGGCACGCCATGGCTCGCTCATTCCCTTTTCCGGCAGCCCGAGCGCGAGGCCAACCGCCGTTGCGAACGAGGCATCGTCGATCTCGTCGCCGAGGCCCTCGACGCCGCTCGGCTCGCCGAGCCGCACCGGAAGCTGCAGCACCCGCGAGGCGAGGCTGACGATCCCTGCCATCAGCGCGGTGCCTCCCGTCAGCACGACGCCGGAGGTGAGCAGTTCGCCGTAGCCCGACTTGATGATCGAATCGAGGACCTCCTCGAAGATCTCCTCGAGACGGGGCTCGATGATCTCCGCGAGATGGCGGGCCTGCACCTCGCGGTGAAGGCGGCCGCCGATGCCGGTGACCTCGACCATCTTCTCCTCGTCGACCAGGTCGACCACTGCACAGCCGTAGCGTTTCTTGAGGGTTTCGGCTTCGCCGAGCGGGGTTTCGAGCACGTGGGCAAGATCGCGGGTGACGTCCTGGCCGCCTACGCCGAATACCGCCGAGTGCACGACCGAGCCGCGCTGGAACACCGCGAGGTCGGTCGTTCCGGCGCCGATGTCGAGGACTGCGACGCCGAGTTCCTTTTCGTCGTGCTCGAGCACGGCTTCGGCCGAAGCGAGCGACGAGGCGACCGTTCCCGAGATCGTGAGTCCCGCGCGGTTGCAGCTCTTCGCAAGGTTGCGGAGCGAGGCTTCGGCCGCCGAGATCACGTGAAGGTGGGCTTCGAGACGAACGCCGCTCATGCCGACGGGATTGGTGATGCCGACCTGGCCGTCGACGACGAATTCGCGGCGCAGCAGGTGGATGATGCGGTGGTCTTTCGGCAGCGGGATCGCCTTGGCGGCCGTGATCGCGCGCGCAGCGGCCCGGCTGGAGACTTCGTCGTTGTCGATGCGCGCGACACCGTGGCTGTTCTCGCCCTTGACGTGGTCCCCGGACACCGAGACGACGACGTTGTGGATCTGGCTGCCGGCCATGCGCTCGGCTTCGGTCAGTGCCGCCAGGATCGCGGCCGCGGTCTTCTCGACGTCGCTGACTCGGCCGGCGCGCATGCCACGCGACGCGCTGGTGCCGATGCCGAGGATCGCAAGGCCGCTCGGCGCGCGCTCCGCCACCAGCAGCGTGACTTTCTGGGTGCCGACGTCGAGGGCGGCGATCGGAAGGTTCTTAGCCATGGCGGGCCGCCTTCTCGTCGGTCGCCTTGGCGACCGGCGACGCCGGGTGAGAGGAATGAAGAGGAAACGCGGCGGCGGTGCCGCCGGTTTCGGTCTCGGCCGCGAGCATGGCCGGCAGCTTGTCGTCGGCGCCGCGGATGACGATGCGATCGCGGTAGTCGGTGTCGATCAGGCGCGCGCGCTCGGAGAGGTTTCCGAGCTCTTTCAGCGCGATCGAGAGCCGGTCCATTCCGATCGGCGCTTTTTCGACGCTGCCGAGACGTACCGAAGCACGCACGCCCACGGCGTAGAGCCACACCGAGCCGTCCTCGTCCATGTGCAATTCGGAGACCTCGATCTTGCGACGGGCAGCTTCGGGAAGCAGGCCGAGCAGGCTGCGAAGGCGTCCGGCGGCTTCGGCATGGCTCGGCGCCGAATCCCAGCCGGTAAGATACGGAAGGTCGGGCACGGAGGTCTGGTCCACTTCGCGAAAGAGAACCGCGTCTTCGTCGACGAGGTACGATTTGCCCGATGCGATCGCCGCGGCCACCGCGTGGCGCTTGCTGACCGACAGGCTCACCTGCCACGGGAAGTGGCGCGCCACATTGGCCTCGTGCACCCAGCTGGCTTCGCGAAGCGTGTCGCGAATCGCCTTGGGATCGATGTCCCACAGCGATTCGTCGTCGTAGAGTCCCGCCACCTCGGCAAGGGTCTGCGGCGTCACGCGCGTCTCGTCCGAAGAGATGCGGATCGAGCGAAGGCGGAAGTAGTCGTTGCCCGTGATGTAGGGAACCAGGTGCGACCACGCCGCGAGCGCGCCGCCGGTGGTGGCCACCGCCGTGACGGCGAAGACGGCTACCGGCCGGCTCCAGCCGGCGACAGTTGCCTTCGCTTTACGAACGCGCGGTCGCGACTTCACTGGACGGCCCGAAGCTGCCGACGAGTCGCACTTCCGGTTCCAGCCACACCCCACACCGTCTCCACACTTCCTCCTGGACCAGGCTCATCAGCTCTCGGACATCCGCCGCAGTCGCATCGCCGAGGTTGACGATGAAGTTGGCGTGCTCGGCAGAAACCTGAGCGTCGCCCTTCGTCGTCCCCTTCAGACCGGCCTTTTCGATCAGCCGGCCGGCATACTCGCCGGGTGGGTTCTTGAAGATCGAGCCGGCGTTGGGATAGCCGGCAGGCTGATTCCGTCTGCGCTTTTCCTGAACCCGCGCCACAACCTGCTGCAACCTACCCACCGACGAGCGGAGCAGACGGAAACGCACAGAAGCTATCACGGCGCCGCTGTCGAACGCCAGCTTGCGATACGAGAATTGCAGTTCTTCTCGCGGTTTTTCGACGATTTCGCCGTCGACCGTCACCCATGTCATCGACGTCACCGCGTGGGAGATCTCGCCGCCGAAGGCGCCGGCATTCATCTGGGCCGCCCCGCCGACCGTTCCAGGGATGCCGGCCGCGAATTCGAGCCCCGCAAGGCCCCGGCTCACCGTGTCCTTGGCCAGGCGAATGAAGCGCGTGGACGCCCCGACCTCGAGGCTGGCACCGGCCTCGTCGCTGGCCAGCTCGCGGATGTACGTAAATGCACGCCCGAGGCGCACGACGAGCCCGCGCACGCCGTCGTCGGAGACGAGGATGTTGGTTCCGCCGCCGAGGCAGGTCACCGGCACTTGTTCTTCGCGCGCCGCCGCCAGCGTCATCGACAGCTGCTCGACCGACTCGGGCTCGACGAACAGGTCGGCACGCCCGCCGATCTGGAACGACGTGTAGCGCCGCAGCATGTGATTGGTCTCGATGCGGACGTGGGGCGACAGACGATCGGCGAGCGCGACCAGGCGCTGCCTGGACGGCGGCGAGCCGTCGCCGTCTTCGCAGGCGACCTCGCAGGCACTGGCGCCGATGGCCGGCTCAGCGGCCACTGGTCAGCCTCCGTGCGCGAGCGCGGCGCTGTCTTCGCCGTCGCGCCCGCTTCTCAGGTTTGCGAGGATCGCGGGGCCGAGCTTCGTGACGTCGCCGGCGCCGAGCGTGACGACGAGGTCGCCGCTGATCAGTCGCCCGGCCACGCGTTCGGCGAGGTCGGCCGAGGCGGACTCGAAGACGACTTCACCGTGATGCACGCGGGATGCCGCTTTGGCGAGTGAGCGGCCGTCGAAGCCGGGCAGCGCGTCTTCGCCGGCGGCGTAGACGTCGGTGATGACGATGGCATCGGCATCCTCGAAGCACGACGCGAAAAGGTCGAAAAGGTCGGCAAGGCGCGTGAAGCGGTGGGGCTGGAACACCGCGACGATGCGCTGGCCCGGGTAGCCGGCACGCGCCGCCTTCAGCGTCGCGCGGATCTCGGTCGGATGGTGTCCGTAGTCGTCGACCACCGTGATTCCGGCCGCTTCTCCCTTGATCTCGAAGCGGCGAAGAATGCCTTCGAAACCCGCAAGAGCATCGGCGCAAAGGCGGAAATCCAGGCCGAAATCCATGCCGACGGCCAGCGCGGCCAGCGCGTTTCGAACCGCGTGCTCGCCCGGCATCGCAACCTTCACGCGACCGAGGCCGTTGCCTCGCCACGAGACGTCGAAGGAGCTGGCAAGCCCGTGGTACTGGATGTTGGCGGCGACTAGGTCGGCGCCTTCGCTGGTGCCGTAGGTCAGGTGCGGTTTTCGCACCTGCGAAAGCAGCGCGGCAATCTCGGGACAATCCAGGCAGAGCACGGCCTGGCCGTAGAACGGCACCGCGTTGATGTACGCGAGGTAGGCCGAGCGCAGCGCTTCCATCGTGCCGTAATGGTTCATGTGCTCGCGGTCGATGTTGGTGACCACGGCCACGGTCGGGCGAAGAAGCAGGAAGCTGCCGTCGCTCTCGTCGGCCTCGACGACCATGTAGCGCGAGCGGCCAAGGCGCGCATTGGTGCCGCCGAGCGACTTCAGGCGTCCGCCGATCACCAGCGTAGGGTCCAGGTTTCCCGCGCTCAGCACTGCGGCGACGAGCGAAGTCGTCGTCGTCTTGCCGTGGGCACCGGCAACTCCGACCGCGCATTTGACGCGCATCAGCTCGGCCAGCATCTCGGCGCGCGCGATCACCGGCACCCGCTGCTGGCGCGCGGCGCGCACTTCGGCGTTGTCGGTGCCCACGGCCGACGAGATCACCACGACGCTGGTGTCGGGGCCGATGTGCGAGGCGTCGTGACCGAACCAGACCTGGGCGCCGAGGTCGCGCAGCCTTCGGGTGGTGTCGTTGTCGGACAGATCGGAGCCGCTGATGGTGTACCCCAGCGTGAGCAGCACCTCGGCGATGCCGCTCATGCCGATGCCGCCGATGCCGACGAGGTGAATGCGGCCAAGGCGCCGCTCCGCCGCAATTTCTCCCTCGGGAGGAACCTGCAGCGAGGACCAGGCCGGTCCGCTTCGAAAACGTTCTTCGAGAGTCATCCGGACGCCGCTTCGCGCGACGCTAGTGGCGCAAACGACTGGCTGCGAGGGAAACCACGAGATCGAGTACCCGCTCCGCCGCTCCAGGCTGCCCCAACGCTGCCGCGCGATCCGCCATCAAGCCTAGCGCGCCTTCGTCAGGGAGCAACTCCCCCAGGGTTTTCCCCAGTTGGCGCGCACAATCGGCGTCATCGAGCACCACCCGCGAAGCGCCGGCGCTTTCGAGCTCACGCGCATTTTCGAGCTGGTGTCCTGCGGCCGAAGTCGCCAGCGGGACGAGCACGGAGGCGGTGCCGGTCGCGATCAGCTCGGCGAGACTCGTCGCACCGGCGCGGCAGACCGCCAGTCGCGCCCGCGCGTACATCGACGGCATGTCGTCGATGAACGCCGTCACTTCGACGTCGACGCCCGCCTCGGCATAGGCGCTGCGCACTTCGTCAACGAACGGCTTGCCGACCTGGTGCACGACGGCGGGCAGGCGGCCGGCGGGAAGCCGCAAGAGGAAGTCGCGGTCCACCGCGAGCGCAGCCAGGGCGGCAGTCACCGCGCGGTTGAGACTGCGCGCGCCCGCGCTGCCGCCGAAGACGAGCAGCAGGTCGCGGCCCGCAAACGGCGGCCTTGCCCGGAAGCCGCGGCGAAGCGGGTTACCGGTCATGACGACACGGCCGGCGGGGAACGACGAAGCCGTGCTCTCGAAGCTCGTGCAGATCCTGGTCGCAAGGTAGCCGAGCGCGCGGTTGGAGATGCCGGGCCGGCGGTTCTGCTCCAGCAGCACCACCGGAATGCCGGCCGAGCGGGCGGCCACGACCGCCGGAGCCGACGCATAGCCGCCGAGGCCGATGACGACGTCGGTGCCGCGGCGCCTCAGCTCGCGGCGCACACGCAACGTCGCCGCCGCCATCTCGAACAGCGACCGGAGCGCGGCCAGCGGGCTTCCGCCGGCGATTCCATGGACGTTTTCGGCGACGAGCTCGAAGCCGGCCTTCGGCACCGCCCAGGCCTCGATGCCGCGCTCGGCGCCGAAGAACACGACCTCGCTCGCCACGCCCCGCTCGCGTGCAAGCTCGGCGACGGCAAGTCCCGGGAACAGGTGCCCGCCGGTGCCGCCGCCGGCCACCGCCAGCTTCAACGCGCGCTCCCC
Source organism: Candidatus Binatia bacterium (assembly GCA_036493895.1). NCBI lineage: Bacteria > Candidatus Binatota > Binatia (SeqCode) > Binatia bacterium. The sequence goes on from DASXOZ010000076.1 coordinate 7,256, forward strand.
GCCGCTGCCGGTTCCCGCGCGACCTGCGCGTGCCGTTCGAGCATGACGGCGCTCAGCGCTCGCGCAGCTCGCGCGACAGCGACAGCAGCAGGCCGCCGATCGCGAGGAACGCCATGATCGACGAGCCGCCGTAACTGATGAACGGAAGGCCGATGCCCTTGGTGGGAAGCACGCCGAGCACGACGCCGATATTGAGAATGGCCTGCAGCACGATCACGAGCGTCAGGCCGGCGGCCAGCAGCTGCGCGAACGGCTCGCTGTGACGATGCGCGATGCGAAAGCCGCGCCAGGCCAGCAGCCCGAACAGCACGACGATCGTGATGCCGCCGATGAGCCCGGTCTCTTCACCGATCACCGAGAAAATGAAGTCGGTGTGAGGCTCCGGGAGGTAGCCCGACTTCGACGTCGATGCGCCGATGCCGGTTCCCCACACTCCGCCCGATCCAAATGCCGTCAGCGCCTGCAGAAGGTGGTAGCCGGCGCCGAGAGGGTCTTTTTCGGGATCGAGGAACGCCATGACGCGATTCCAGCGGTATTCGCTGGTCCAGATCAGCGCGAAGCCGGCGCCGCCGAGCAGCGTCGCCGGAACGAACAGCTGCCACTTGGGAACGCCGCCCAGCATCAGCATGAGGACGGCAATTCCGGCAAGAAGCGCCGTCGTCCCGAAGTCCGGCTGGCCGAGCAGAATCACCGCGACGATGCCGAGGGCACCGAGCACGGGGACCATCGTGTACAGGGGATTTCTCGCGCGGTCGGCGACCTTGTCGAGCCACGCCGCAACGACGATCACGTAGGTGATCTTGATGAACTCGGAAGGCTGCAGGTTGAAAAGGCCGAACGGGATCCAGCGTTTGGCGCCGTTGACCGAGATGCCGATGTGGGGAACCAGCGTCGCAAGCACCAGCGGCAGCGAGGCCGCGAACAGCCAGTACGCGCGGCGCTTCAGGAAGTCGGAAGGGCAGCGCGAGCATACCCACAAGAGCAGCATGCCGACGGTCGCCGACACCGCGTGCTTGATGATCATCCTGTAGCCGTCGCCGAAGTGGTAGTTCGATACGAACGTGCTCGCGTCGAAGACGAAGATCAGCCCGAGGACCGTCAGCATCGATACGAGCGCGACGACCCATGGGTCGGGCCGGTCCGACATGCGGACGGCAACGGGCGGCAGCGCCAGCGCGGCCTCGATCGAGCGCGCTTCCGAAGTTCTCCAGCTCACCGCCCCACCTCCTCCTTCTCCACTGGCTCCGCCTGCTCCACCTGCTGCGCCAGCTCTCTCACCCACCGCTCGAACGACTCGCCGCGGTCGGCGTAGTCGCGGAACTCATCGAAGCTCGCACACGCCGGCGCCAGCAGCACACTGTCGCCGGCGACGGCTTCCTTCGATGCACGCACGAGCGCGGTGCGAAGCCCGGCCTCGCGGGCGACGCGGATGCGGCCGGCCAGCGCCGCTTCGATCTCGGGCGCCGCAGCCCCGTACGCAACCACAAGTGTAATGCGGGAGGCCTCGCTCGCCAATGCGGCGAAGTCGCAACCTTTGGAAACTCCTCCGGCCAGCAGCACGACGTGGCCGGAAAAGGCCCGCAGGCTGCTCAGGGTCGCACCGACATTGGTCGCCTTCGAGTCGTTCCAGTACGAGACCCCGCGGGCGTCGGCTACCCGGGCCAGCCGGTGGCGAAGGGGGCGGAAAGCGGCAATGGCCCTTTCGGCCGCTTCCGGCGCAACCGCCAGCAGGCGCGCGACCTCGAGGGCAGCGGCCGCGTTCTCCAGATCGTGGGGAAGCTCCGGCCAGCCGCCCTGCGGCAGCCGCACCCGGTAGTCGCCGCGCCCGAGCGCCCGCGTCGCAGCCGCGTCGCCGACGTCGAAATGGCTGACGGCCGCGCGTGTCGATGCTTCGGCCCTCTTCCTCCACGGCGCCTCGGCGGGCAGCACCGCAAAATCGCTCGCGGTCATGCGTGCGAACAGCTTCAGCTTGGCGGCGAGGTAGCCTTCCATGTCGCCGTGGCGGTCGAGGTGGTCCGGGGTCAGGTTCAGCATCGCGCCGACGTGAGGGTGGAACGTCGTCGCGTGCTCGAGCTGGAAGCTCGAGACCTCGGCCACGACGATCTCGTCGCCCCGCCCGACGGCGTTGCAAAGCGGATCGCCGAGGTTGCCGCCGACGAAGACGCTCCGGCCGGCCTCGGCGAGCATCGCGCCGACCAGGCTCACCGTCGTGCTCTTGCCGTTGGTGCCGGTGATCGCGACGAGCGTGCCCTGGAGGCGGTCGGCGGCGAACTCGATCTCCGGAGCGATGCGCACGCCGGCGCGGCGGGCGGCTTCGAGCACGGGGTGGGAGGCCGGCACTCCGGGGCTCGGAATGAGAAGATCGATCGCGGCCGGGCCGCTGCCGATGCGGCGGATCGCTTCGCCCGCTTCGATGCGGTCGACACCGGGCGGCAATCCCTGGCCGGCCGCTTCGCGATCGTCGGTGACCAGCACGTGCCAGCCTTCTTCGGCAGCGACGCGAGCCGCGGCGATGCCGCTGCGGGCAAGGCCGAGAACCAGCAGAGTGCGCGGCCGCGCGCCGTCGCTCACGACGCGCTCAGCGCAGCTTGAGCGTGGCCAGGCTCATGATCGCGCACAGCAGGGAGATGATCCAGCAGCGCACGACGACCTGCGTTTCGGGCCAGCCCGCTTTTTCGAAGTGGTGGTGGATCGGCGCCATCAGGAACACGCGCTTGCCGCGCAGCTTGATCGAGCCGAGCTGGATGATCACCGACAGCGCCTCGACGACGAAGACCCCGCCGGCCAGCAGGAGCACCAGCTCGTTCTTCGAGGCCACGGCAACCATACCGAGCACGGCGCCGAGCGGCAGCGAGCCGACGTCGCCCATGAACATCTGCGCCGGGTGCGCGTTGAACCACAGGAAGCCGAGGCCGGCCATCGCCGTGGCGGCGCAGATGATCGACAGCTCGCCGACGCCGGGCACCGAGCTGATCAGCAGGTAGTCGGCGATGCGCACGTTGCCGGCGCAATACGAAAGGATGCCGAGAGTGACCGACGTCGTCATCACGGGACCGATCGCAAGACCGTCGAGCCCGTCGGTGAGATTGACGGCGTTGGATGCGCCGACGACGACCAGCGCGCCGAACGGAACGTAGAACCATCCGAGGTCGGGCCGCAGTTCCTTGAAGAACGGCACCGACAGACGCGTGTCGTAATCGGGCCGCATGCAAAGGAGCGCCATCGCGATTGCCGCGATCATGAACTGCCACAGGAGCTTTTCGCGCGCAGAAATGCCGGCGTTGCGGCCCTGCGTCACCTTCGCGTAGTCGTCCATGAAGCCGACGGCCGCGTAGCCGAGCACGACGCCGAGCGTGGTGATGACGTAGATGTTGTGCAGGTCGGCCATCATCAGCGACGCGATCAGCAGCGCCGAGACGATGAGCAGGCCACCCATCGTCGGCGTGCCTTTCTTGACCGCGTGCGTCTCGGGCGCGTACTGGCTGACCGGCTGCCGGAACTGGCCGTCCCGCATCCGGCGGATGAACGACGGCCCGACGACGAGCGAAATGCCGAGCGCGATGAACGCCGCGAGCATTCCGCGCAGCGTGATGTAGCGAAGAACGTTGAGGAACCCGTGCGTTGCCGCCATCGGGTAGAGCAGATCGTAGATCATCCCCGTCTTGCCGCCGCCGCGTGGGCCTCCTCACGGGCTTCGAGGCTTTGCGACGTCGCCGCGGCGTCGCCGCCGGCGCGCAGCCGCAACATCTCGACGACTCTTTCCATCGTCGACCCGCGCGAGCCCTTGACGAGCACGGCATCTCCCGGGAGCCACGCCCTGGCAACCGCGGCGGCCGCTTCCTCGTGACGAGCGCACACGTGAACGTGGGCGGAGTCCATGCCGGCGTTCGTCGCGCCGGCGCCGACGTCGGCCGCGTGACGCCCGTACGCGCAAACGAGCGCCGGACGGATCGCCGCAGCCTGGGCACCGACACGCCGGTGCAGCTCGGCCGATCGCGGCCCGAGCTCGAGCATGTCGCCGATGACGAGGATCGAGCGCGCCGAAAGACCACCGACCGTCGCCAGCGCCGCGCCGAGGGAGCCGGGATTGGCGTTGTACGCGTCGTTGATCAGCGTAACGCCGTTGGAAAGGCGTTCGGCGGCCATGCGCATCGGCGGCGGGGTCATGCGGGAAAGGCCGGCAGCGGCATCCTCGAGCGTCACGCCGGCCGCCAGTGCCGCCGCAGCGGCCCCGAGCGCGTTCTGCACGTTGTGGCGGCCGCCGAGAGGCAGCTCGACCGGTGCGCGCGCGCCCGCATGTTCCAGCACGAACGAGGCCGCATCGATGCGGTCGCAGCGAATCGACGACGCGCGCACTTCACCGGCGCTGCCGAAAAGAATGCGCTTTCCGGCAACGCGCGCCGACTCGCGAACGACGTGGGGATCGTCCGAGTTGACGACGGCGACGGCACCGGGCGGCAGCCCCTCGAACAGCTCGCCCTTGGCGCGCGCCACTCCTTCGATCGATCCGAGCCCTTCGAGGTGGGCCTCGGCGACGCAGGTGACTAGGCCGACGGTGGGCCGGGCAATCTCGGCGAGCCTGGCAATCTCACCGGGCACGTTCATGCCCATCTCGACGACGGCAGCCTCGTGGCCGGGCCCGAGGCCGAACAGCGTCAGCGGCACGCCGATCAGGTTGTTCAGGTTGCCGCGCGTCGCGAGCACTGCCGGCTCACCGAAACGAGCGACGAAGATCGCACGCAGCATCTCCTTGGTCGTCGTCTTGCCGTTGGAGCCGGTGATCGCGACCAGCGGTCCGCCAAATCCGCGACGCTGCCAGGCTGCGAGGTCGCCGAGCGCGCGTAGCGTGTCGGGTACTTCCAGGATCGCGACCGGTCCCTGGCCTTCGCGCGCAACCGACCTGGCACGCTCGCCCCGGCCGCTCTCGCAGACGACGCCGCAAGCGCCGGCGGCAGCAACGTCGGTCAGGAAATCGTGCGCATCGAACGTGGGGCCGCGCAGCGCAAAGAACAGGTCGCCGCGGCCGATGGTGCGGCTGTCCGTCGAGATGCGCGCGACAGGCGCCGCAGCGGGACCGTCCAGGCGTGCCCGCATCGCACCGGCTGCTTCGCCGATGGTCGCAGGCCGCGACAGGTCGCGACAGTCGTTGTTCGTCGTCACCGCTTCCTCGCCCGCGCCACCGGCCCCTCCATCTTCGCTCGACGACTCGCGCGATGCGTCGCGCGACGTCTCCCGCCGTGCTTCGCGCGACGCCAACCGCGCTGCCTCCCGTCCTCGCCGGTCACGGCGCCGTCACGACGGCTCGCCTGCGCCGGCCCGCGAGAGCGCGGATCGTGCGACTTCGCGGTCGTCGAAGTGCCGCTTGCGGCCGGCCGTCTCCTGGTAGTCTTCGTGGCCTTTGCCGGCGATGAGCACGACGTCTCCGGCAGACGCGATCGCGATGGCAGTCTCGATCGCGACCAGGCGGTCCGCTTCCACGAGATAGCCGCCCGCGTCCCGGGCGGCAAGCTCGGCGGCACTGCGACGGCGCATTCGCGCACCGACGCCTTGCTCGATCTCGCGCAGGATCGCATGAGGATCCTCGCTGCGAGGGTTGTCGGAAGTGAGCACGGCGACGTCCGCCAGTGTCGCAGCGATGCGCCCCATGATGGGCCGCTTGCCGCGGTCCCGGTCGCCGCCGCAGCCGAACACGACCACGATGCGGCCCTTCTGCTCTCCGGCAAACGCCTTCAGGCTTCGCTCGAGCGCGTCCGGAGTGTGCGCGTAATCGACGAAAACGGCGGGGGCTGCCCGATCGGCGTCCCCGGCGGCCATTCTTTCCATACGACCGGGCACCGGGGCGCAGGCGCCGAGCCCCGCTTCGATGGCCGCCGAGTCGATACCGGCGCCGCGCGCAAGGGCCGCGACTGCGAGCAGATTGGCAAGGTTGGCCGCGCCGACCAGCACCGAATCGACGCGTACGCGCTCCCCGTCAAGGTCGAGCGTCGCGTGGATGCCGTCCAGCGTGCAGTCGGCGTCGATCACCCGGGCGCGGGCGTGCGAGTCCGGCGACGTCGAGAACATCCAGACGTCGTGGGCCAGCTCGCCCGCCAGCGTCGCGACTCGCGCATCGTCGGCGTTGAGCACCGCCACTCCGCTGGCCGGCTCGAGCCAGTCGCGGAACAACGAGGCCTTCGCGGCGAAGTAGCTGTCTTCGCTGACATGGTAGTCCAGGTGATCGCGGGTCAGGTTCGTGAACAGCGCTCCGCGAAACCGGCAACCGGCAACCCGCCGCTGGTCGAGAGCGTGGGACGACACTTCCATCGCGACGCAGTCGCTGCCGGCGTCGCGCATTTCGGCCAGGAGCTCCTGAAGCTCGACGGGCGACGGGGTCGTCATCGACGAGGCTCTCTCGAAAGCGTGGCAGCGGCGCACGATGGTCCCGATGACGCCGGGACGGCGGCCCGCAGCCTTCCAGACGCCCTCCATCAGGTAGGTGCAGCTCGTCTTGCCGTTGGTACCGGTGATCCCCACCAGCTCGAGCGTCTCCGAAGGATGACCGTGGAACGCGGCCGCGAGATGGCCGCACGCGGCGGCAACGTCGGCAGTGACGATGGCGGGAACGAGCGCGGGCGCGTGGGCGGGGTCGCAGGCGACGGCGACGGCGCCGCGACCGAGCGCGTCGCGGACGAAAGCGGATCCGTCGACGCGGGTTCCCGGAACCGCGACGAAAAGGTCTCCCGGCCGAGCCTTGCGCGAGTCGAGGCAGACGCCGGTGACGCGGGTCGCTGGAGCAAGACCGTGAGGATCCGACAGGGTCGCGCGAAGCCCGCGCACACGAGCGGCCTCGAGCATCTCCCCGAGTGAGAGTGAACGCGACAGGGATGCTCCGGGCGGCGTCATCGCAGCCCATTATGCACGGGACCGGCAGGCTGTCAGAGCGTCGCGGCCAGCTTGAGGGAAACCGAGCTCTGGGGGCCGAGCGTGCTGCCGGGCGCCGGCTGGTGCGAAACGACGAAGCCGTGCCCTTCGACCTTGACGTCGCAGTCGCAGGAGGCCAGCGCGCGCATCGCTGCCCGCAGCGGCAGGCCGCGAAGGTCCGGCATCGCGCCCGAAGCAGTCGCCGCCGGCACCGACTCCGGATCGACGGCCGCCTCCTGGAGGTCGGGCTCGTCGCTGCCTTCGAACAGCTTGTCGAGCTCCTTCGACGACGGCGGCGGCAGCTCGCGCTCGATGCCGAGGTAGTCGAGGCTGGATTCGGCGATCGCCTTGAAGACCGGCGCCGAGACCAGGCCGCCGAAGTGCACGCCGCGCGGCTCGTCGATCATCACGACGATCACGACGCGCGGATTCTCGACCGGAAGGAAGCCGGCGAACGTCGCGAGCCAGCGGGTATCGCTGTAGTGGCCGTTCTCGGCTTTCTGCGCAGTTCCGGTCTTGCCGGCTGCCGGCACGCCGTCGACGGCCGCGGCCGCCGCGGTGCCGTCCTTGCTGACGACCGCTGCGAGCATGTGGCGCATCTCGCGCGCAACGTCGACGCTGACGACGCGGCGTTCTTCTTCGAGCGGAAAATCGCGCGTGACCTGGCCGTACTGGTCGGTGATCTTGCGGATGATGTGCGGCTGCATGCGCACGCCGTCGTTGGCCAGCGTCGCGTACGCGGTCGCGAGCTGGATCGGCGTGACGCTGATGCCCTGCCCGAAACTGATCGTCGTCGTGTTGAGCTGCTTCCACTTGTCGGGCGGCAGCACCATGCCGCGCCTTTCGCCCGGTAGCTCGACGTGGCTCGGGCGATCGAAACCGAACGCGTTCAGCATCTGGTACTCGCGCTGGGGGCCGAGCTGCCAGCCGATCTTGGCCGCGCCGATGTTGCTCGAGACGCGGATGATGCTCGCGACGTCGAGCCAGCCGTAAGGATGGTGGTCGCGGATCGGCTTGGGCCAGCCGGGGACGAAGAGGTTTCCGTTCTCGCAGAAGAACTTGTCTTCGGGCTTGACCAGGCCGAGCTCGAGCGCCGAGGAGACGACGAACGGTTTCATCGTCGAGCCGGGCTCGAACAGATCGGTGACGACGCGGTCGCGGCGTGCTTCGATCGGGCTGTCGTCGACGTCGTTCGGGTCGTAGGTCGGGACGTTGGCCAGCGCGAGGATCTCGCCGGTCTTCGGGTCCAGCATCACCGCGGCGCCGGCCACGGCCTGCGTTTTCTTCACCTGTTTCGACAGCTCGGCCTCGACGATGCTCTGCAGCGTCGCGTCGATCGTCAGGTACGCCGTGCCGCCGCGGTTGAGCCCGGTGTCTTCACTGTCGCTGAGGAACGCGCGGCCGGTGACGTCGCGGCAGACGTGCACCTTGACCGACGATCCCTTGATCTCCTTGTCGAAGCGCTGCTCGACGCCCTCGAGGCCGTCGGCGTCGGCTCCGGTGAAACCGATGACGTGCGCTGCCGTCGATCCCTGCGGATAACTGCGTTCCTGGCTCTGGTGGATCTCGATGCCGGGGATGCGAAGGTTCTGGATCGCGGTGGAAACGTCCTGGTCGACGCCGCGCGACAGCCACGTGAACGACTCGCCGCCCTTGGCCAGCCGGGCATCGAGCGAAGCACGATCGACCTTGAGCAGCGGAGCCAGGATGCCGGCGTGCGTCGGCTCGTAATGGTAGCCGCCGCCGCGCGAGACCTTGGCGGCCGACGTCGTGGTCGCCAGCACGACGCCGTTGCGGTCGACGATGGGACCGCGGTAGGCGATCTCGATCGTGTCCTTGCATTTGGTGCTCTCGGAAAGCGCGCGGTAGTGGTCGCCGCGCACGACCTGGAGCTGGTACATGCGGCCGATCAGCGTCACGCCGCCGCACGCGCAGAGGACGCCGATCAGCGCCAGGCTGGAACTGAATCGATTACGGCTTCGCATCGAGGCGCCGCAGCTGCCCCGGCCCGGGCTTCTGCATGCCGAGCTCGACAGCGCGCGAAGCGAGCAGCGCCGGCCGCGATTCGCGCGCGACGGCGTCCTCGATCTCGACGCGTTCCTGGTCGAGGCGGTGGATCAGGCGACCGAGGGCTTCGCCCTGGTAGCCGAAGTTGCGACCCGCCATGCTGACCCACACGTGCCCGGCCAGCAGCAGCGCGAACGCGACGATGTTGATGACGAAACGACGGCGCAGGCCCGCTTCCTCGAAGTCGAGGACGCCCTGGCGCGTGAGCAACTCGAAAAAATCCGGAGCTTCGTGGGCAGACGGTGAAGTGGCGATGCGACTGGTGGTGCTCATGCGGCGAGCCTCTCTACGACGCGCAATCCCGCACTGCGAGCGCGCGGGTTGCGTTGTTTTTCTTCTTCGGTCGGCTTCTGTTTCGAACGCGTCACGCGGCGCACTTTCGCAGACCAGCCGCAGTTGCACACCGGCTGGCGCGGCGGGCACAGGCAGTCGGCCGACCACGTCGCGAACGCACGCTTGACGATGCGGTCTTCGAGGGAGTGATAGCTGAGGATCGCAAGCCGTCCTCCGGGCCTCAGCAGCTCCCATCCCTTGTCGAGGAGCGCCTCGATCTGCTCGAGCTCGCGGTTGACGGCGATGCGAAGCGCCTGGAACGTCTTCGTCGCCGGATCGATGCCGGGCCTGGTGCGAACGCCGGCGGAGATCACCGCATCGCGAAGATCGCGCGTCGTGGCTACCGGGTGCTCGGCGCGACGCCTCACGATCCGCGCGGCAATCCTTCGCGACGCGTGCTCTTCGCCGTAGCGGAACAGCACATCGGCCAGCTCCCGTTCGGGAAGCGTCGCGACGAGGTCGGCGGCCGTCTCGGGCAGGCGCCGGTCCATGCGCATGTCCAGCGGCGCGTCGGCCTGGAACGAGAAGCCGCGCTCGTTGCGGCCGAGCTGCAGCGTGGAAACGCCGAGATCGACGATGATGCCGTCGGCGCCCTCGCCCCAGCCTGCATCGGCCAGCACCACGCGAAGGTTCGCGAACGAGTCGCGCACCAGCCGAACGCGCGATCCGAAGGAAGCAAGGCGCCGGCGCGAAAGCTCGAGCGCTGCATCGTCCCAGTCGATGCCGATCAGCTCACCGCCGGGCGAAGAGGCCTCGAGCACCAGCTCTGCCATGCCGCCTTCACCGACGGTGGCATCGACGAAACGTCGGCCGCTGCGCGGGCGGATCGCTTCGACGATTTCGGCGGCCATCACCGGGACGTGACCGCCGAGACGGTCGCGCGTGGTCGAGTCGGGTTCAGAATGCGCAGAGGCGCTTTCGTCGTGGCGCGGCGCCTGGGAGTTACGGGAATCGCGGGCAGCCACCGGCACGCCCCGCCCGCTCAGAGATCGAAGTCGTCGAAGGCGTCGGCCGCCGAGCTGTCGTCGGCTTCCTTCTGCTGCTGCCACGCCTCCCGCGACCAGATCAGGAACTTCTCGAGGTCGCCGGTAAAGACGGCTTCCTTCTCGAGCGAGATCGCATCGCGCAGGTTCTCGGGCAGGAGGATGCGACCCTGGGCATCGAGGACGAGCTCCTGGGCCGGATGAAGGTAGCGGCGCTTGAACTCGCGGGTGCGGCTCTGGAACTGGGCCATGCCGCGGATCCTGTCCTCGAGCTTCTCCCATTCCTTCACCGGGTAGACGTCGAGGGTGCGCGGAGCCTGGGTGAGCGAGATCGTGACGACGACGCGGGGCTCCTCGGGCCCGTTCGGGAGCTGCTCGCGGAACTTCCTCGGGACGGCGATGCGCGCCTTGTCATCGAGACTGTGAAAGAATGTGCCGCGAAACATTGGAGGTGCGTCCGGGGGGTCCTGCCGCGGCCGCGAGCCCCTGGCTCCGTGGCCGCCTCAGAAAAGTACCGGTGGGCAGCCCAACAACCGCCACTACCTGCCCAGGGGCAGGCAGCGAATCCCCGACCGACTCGCAACGAGAGAGGAATCCACAACACCCCATAGCAACCCACCGGCCCCCATCGTCTACGACAACGCCCCCACCCTCGTCAAGCACAACCTGATGGGTGACATCGAAAACCCTGCAGAATCGGTTCTGGTCGGCCGCGACGGGCAATTCGGGGGTCTTCTGCTGAACCGGGAGGCGCGGCGGCGGGCGGTCTCGGGCACCAAGGGGAGAACCGGGAGCGGCAGCGCGGTCTCGTGGTTTCGCGGCCTCCCGGTTTAGTGAGACCGCGCCGGCCTGGCCACGAGCCTGGAGTCAGGCACCAGACCCGCGGGTCCCGCTGCTGCCGGATCGCGGCTGGTGCCTGTCCCCAAGTCGACGCCCCTTCAGGTTGAAATCGGCTCAGCTGCCGAAGCCGGTCACTGCAAACCACTTACGCTCGTCGCCGGGCAGGATGAAGATCACCGGCGCGATGCACTGGTCCGGCAGTGTCACCATCGTGTCGATGTCGGCATTGCCGGTCGAGGTCGCAGGGAAGCCCTGGGTCGTGACGTGCTTGTGGCCTACCGCCGTCTCGCTCTTCTCGGTCAGGCAGCTGACAACGGCGCGGAAATCGGCAGCGTCGTTGATGCCGCGCAGGTTGGGCGGAACCGACGGAACGTTGGCGAACACGAGTCCGCGCACGTGGACGACGAGATGGCCGTCGCTATCGAGCTCGCCGTTGGTGCCGTCGCCGATCGCCCACGGCGCCTCGTCGCCGGGAATCCCTCGCACGGGATGGTTCGGACCGACGAACGGTCCGTCCACGCCGTACATCGTCTGGAACGTCATGATGGCCGTGGCCGTGACCGCGTGAGCCGGCCCCGGCGCGAAATTCGCGACCACAAAGGCGATCGCGACGAACGCAAGATATCTCAGTGCTTTCATGGTGATTGTCTCTCCCGGTTGAGTTGTTGCACGCTGTGCCGCCCGCGCGTGGCGGCGCGCGGCACTTGATCGCATCGACGTGCGGCGGCGCGGGGTATTGCGCCGCGCCCCCTCGGGCGGAGCGCAGCATCACCCGGCCGGGCCGGCGAGCGTCAATGCGTAGTGGTCCGCGGGATCAGGAGATGTTGCCGAGAGGCCTGCGGAACGTGTAGCGCGCCGGCTCCACGATCAGGTAGTGCGCCGGCGTCTGGATATCCCCGGACGCGGCCTCGAACGGAAGGCCCAAGAGGAAGAATGCCGTGCCGGCTACCGTGCAGACGAGGCCGAGGGGCCTGGCGATGACGAGGTCGGCGACCATCGCGAGCCCGTGGCCGCCGCGATCGCCGTGGTGGTGCTCGCCGTCTGCCGCAACGGCCGCACACGGGACCGAGAGCAGCACCGCAACCGATGTCGCGGCGATGCGGTTGCAGACGCGCGTCCAGGTGATCGCTTTGGTCATCGGATCCTCTTGCCTCGCCGGCCTGCAGGATGCTGCCGGACGTGATCGCGGTCAACGAGTCGGTCGCTCTGCGGGCGGCCTCGAACGCACCGCCCGCCCGTAGTCCGTCGGTCTCCAACGCAACCGGCCGCCCCGTCGGAGCCGTCTCCTTGCCTCGTCGGGTGGGGGGCGCTACCTCGCGCAGGCTGGACCGTGCCGGGGCGCACCGTCCTGCAAAGGGGGCTCCATGGCATCCATTGACCGCTTTCATCGCAGTCGGCTCTTCGTCGTCGCCGCGTCCGCCATCGCCGCCGTCGCGCTGGCCGCGCCGGCGCAAGCCGACCACCTGACGGCAGGCGGCATCACGCTCAGCGGCAAGGTTACTTCCGTCACCGCCAAGGGCATCGACTTCCAGCCGGAGTTCGCCAAGACGTCGATGACGGTGCCGTGGGCGAACGTCCAGGACGTCTCCACCGACGCGCGCTACCAGGTGCTCTACGGCGAGGACATGCAGGCCGCCGCCGCGATCGAAGGGTACCGCGAAGGACACCTGGTGATCGGCGGGTCGCAGATCGATCCCAAGAGCGTCGTCTCGGCAGTGGCGATGGAGGCGGAGGCTCCGACGTTCATGGAGCGCACGCGTGCAAACTTCCGTTACTGGCACGGCGGCGCCGACCTCGGCCTCAACCTGCAGCGCGCGACCACCGACAACCTGGGTTTCCTGATCGCGCTCCACGCGCTGCGCGCCAAAGGCCCCACGCGGTTGATGTTCGGCGCCGACTATCGCTACGCGAACGAGCGCGATCCCGACAACGCTCCGCCGCGCACCAAACGCACCAAAGACGCGGCCTCCGGCGCCGTGCGCGGCGAGTACGACATCACGAAGAACATCTTCGCCTACGCCTCCACCGACCTGCTGTACGACGCGATCCAGAACCTGAGCCTTCGCGCCGTGCCGAAGGCGGGCGCCGGTTACGTCGTGTGGCAGCGCGAGCCCAAGGAAGGTCTGCGCGATTTCCTGTCGGTCGATCTCGGCGCGGGCTGGGTCTACCAGAAGTACATCGACAACCAGCCCGATCTCACCCAGCCGCCGAATCCCGACGACGACTATTTCACGATCGCGCTCGGAGCGTCGGCAGCCTACCTGCTGCCGCGCGGAATGGCGCTGGACTGGCGATTCGACTACCTGCCGTCGGTCACCGACTTCAGCGTCTATGTCGTGCGAACCACCGCGGGGCTCACGGTGCCGCTGATTGCACCGGTCAGCGCACGCATGTCGATTGCCGACACCTACGACAGCAATCCGTCCGCCAACACGGACAAGAACGCGCTGCTTTTCGATACGACGTTGTCGGTCGGCTGGTAGAGCAAGCGGAGCTGGCCCGCCGGGGACACGGCGGGCCAGCCAATTTCCGGCGATTGCAGCAAGGGAGGGTCGAATGCCGCCAACGCCGGAAAGCGCAGCGCGCCGTTACTCGAACGACACTCCTGCCGGGACGCAGACGCGATCGTCGCGCAGCAGCGTGTCGGTCGTCGAACCGATTTCGTCGGCAACCGTGACGTCGGAGCGCGAGAAGCGGTCCTGGCCCGGCGCACGGCTCGCGCGATAGCACGCGACCGCGCTGTGGGAATCGACAATGGCGGTCTGCGGAGTCGAAGCCGGCATGCAGATCGAATCGAGAGAAACGATGCGCATGTTGCGATCGCCCGCCGGGTCGGAGACGTCGACGAGCGTGCGCGGATCGATGTCGCCGGTGAATTTCGCGCGGAAACACTCGACCGCGTTCTGCGGGCCCGCGGCTGTCTCGCCCGCCACCGTCGCAGGTACGCACAGCGCGCTCGCCGGTGACAGAGAAACTTCGCCGGCGCCGAAGCGGCTGCGCAGCATCGCGGTGGCCGGCTTCTGCAGCGCAGCCCCGGGCGCCACACGCGCCTTGGAGCAAGCCAGGTGCGCCCCCGTGTTCTGCGGCGCCGCACCGTCGATCGTCGCGGCGTTGCAGACGCTCGCGACCTCGCCGACGCCGAGAGTGGTCGCGCCGAGCGGGCCGGTGATCGCGAGACTCGCCGCCGGTGCGGGAGTGCTGCCTGCCGCCGTTCGCGCGCGGTAACACGCCAGCGCATCGAGATCGCCGGTCTGAACGACCTGCTGGAAGGTGGGTCGGTTGACCCACTCGATCGCCGGCACCGTGACGACGCCGGCTGCGACGTGGCGGATGTCTTCGTCGGCGATCTGCCGCTTCCAGTTCGCGACGGTCGGATCGCCGAACTCGGTTTCGAGGTCGGCGGCTGCGTCCGACATCGACTGCCACAGCACTTCGCGGCACGCCTGCAGGTCTCCGCCTCCGCAATAGATGCGCGACAACGAGCCCGCCACCGGAATGCCGAGCGCCTGGCGCAGGTCCTTGATCACGATGCTGTAGCTCCCGTCCTGGAACGCCGAGCCGATGTGCTGGGTGCGATTGGCGTCGTCGATCGACAGCGCGAGGTTGTCGAACGCGTGGCCGCTTTCGGTGTCGAAGATCGCGCGCGAAAGGCGCGGCCACCACGCATCCATGATCGCCGGCGACTGCGGATCGTCGTACTGGCCGTCGCCGTCGTAGTCGCGGCGGTGCGTCTGGTGATCGAGCCAGCCGGCCAGGCGGTCGTGCATCTCCTGGTCGCGCGGATCGGCGCCGACCGGCGCCAGCGGCCCGAGCACCTCGAGCAGCAGCGGGAGCACGTCCTGGCCGCGAAGATCGCAGGTGCCGGCGTCTTCCATCGCATCGATCATGTCGGTGCGCACCGCACCGCCGGCATCGACCAGCGGCTTGACGCGCACGTCGAACAGGCGGCTGCGGTACGTCGGCCCGTACGAGAACTCGCGGTCGTTGGCGCGAAATCCCGGCGCCTGCTTGTTGTTCCACGACGTCAGGAAGCCTTCCGGAGGATTGAGCGCGGAAGGTTGCTCGGCCAGCGAAAGGAAGCCGCGCCAGTCGAAACGTCCGTCGCCCCACACCGGCAGGTACGGATCGACGCCCTGCGCACGCTTCGGGCAAAGGCACGAATGCTGGTACGCGATGTTCGATGCGTCGATGTAGAACCAGTTGAACGTGTAACCGACGCTGCTGCCCATCGCATCACGGAATGCCGGGTAGCCCGCGGCCATCACGTCGGGATCGTTGATCTTCGAGAACCCGACCGCCGAGCCGAGCTCGTTCTGGTACGTCGACCGCAGCGAAGCGACTGCGATCGGTGTCCCGTCGACGAGCGTGCCGCGCGCGATCAGCGGGCCGTAATACTTCGTGCGGTCGACTCGCCACGAGTAGACGATCTGCGGACCGCCGGGGACTCCACCTGCCGACGGCTTGGTGATCTGCACGTGCTGGAACGTCTCGATCGGCTCGCAGGTACCACTGCGCAGGTAGCCCATCGACGCGGTGGTCGCAGCGCCGCCGCCGGGCTCGCAAAGCTTGAGCACGAACTGGTC
Organism: Candidatus Binatia bacterium; assembly: GCA_036493895.1. Taxonomy (NCBI): domain Bacteria; phylum Candidatus Binatota; class Binatia (SeqCode); species Binatia bacterium. Next base: position 22,962 of record DASXOZ010000076.1, read on the forward strand.
GATGTTGTCGCCGCCTGCCGAAGTGGCCGACCACGCGTAGTTGCGGCCGCGCCCGAGCTCGACGAACAGGTCGGTACCGGCAAAGGCGACGCCGCGCGCGTCGATGCCGGGGCCGTGCACGTCCTTTTCGACGAGAAGCTGCGGCATGTAGTAGCCGGTCTGCGGACCGAACACCGCGATCGGCCTTCCGTCGCGGGTGTGCTCGCCGGAGATCAGCATCGCGTTGCTCATCTTGCCTGCGCCGAGCATCAGGCTGCCGAGCCCGTCCTGCAGGTCCTCGAGCATCTCCTCGACCGGCGTTCCCTGCGGATCGATCGGCTGCAGCGACGAGCAATCGATGTCGGGATTCGCGCTCGGGTCCACCGGGCCGAGGTCCTGCATGTACGGCGTCGGCGTGCGCGAAGTGGTCGGCGCCTCGGGGTCGTCGCTGAAATGGAAGTCATCGAAGACCTGGCGCGCCGTCGCCGCGCTGCCGAGCTCGGCGGCCATGCGCTTGAGGCCGCAATGGTTCAGCAGCTCTCCGCCTCCGCCTTTGCCGAAAATTCCGCCGACCAGCGACGCGATCGACACGACGTCCTCGGGTACGAAATCGTCGAGGACGATCTGCAGCGCATCGTACTCGGCCGGGCGCTTGGTCGCGTCGATGCGCGCCTCGGAAACGTACTGGTTGATGCCGTCGATGTACGCCGAAAGATCCATTGCAAGGCCGGCCCCTTCGGGAGTGCCCGTGCGGATCTTGTCGAGCTGGGCCGTCAGGTCCGACTCCTGGTACGGCGCCACCTCGAGGGTCTCGCGATCCATCTGCAGGTTGGCATCGGAGGGTCCGAGGAACTCCGCCATGCGCGCGCGCCCGACGTGGCGCAGGAGATCCATCAGGAACAGCCGATCCTCGGCCGTCGCATAACCTTCGCCGAACATCGTCGCGTAGCGCGTGGCGCCGTAGATGTGGGGAACGCCGAAGCTCTTGTCACGGATGATCGTCACGCCCGAAGTCGGCGAGTAGGTGCGGTCGACGTCGCCGGGCTTTACGCCGAAGGACGCGTCCTTGAAGAACTGCGAAATGCGGTCTTCGGTAAGTCCGGGCGCAGCGTGCACCAGGTTCCCGTACATCGAGAGCTGGTCCATCACGTGAGGCGGATAGGTGCCCGCCTCGGCCAGGATCGTCTCCTCGTCGTTGAGCACACCGTCCTGGCCGGGGCCCACGATGTTGAGAAAACCTCCGCTGTCACCGTTGCCGCGCCAGGTTGCGACCTGGGCAGAAGAGACGGACGCGAGACAGCAGGCGAGCGCAGAGCCTGCGAGGACTGCCGGAAGAAAGCGGTTCATGGGGGCCCCTCCGCGAGATTTGCGTCAAGGCTCAACGGCTATCGACAGAAGTGTCAATAGTGGTGGGCGACGATCATTCTGGCCGGCCTTGGCGCGCGGCCGAGGCTCCGGCGGTCGCGCAAACCTCGGACGCCTATAAACTCTGGTTTTTGCTGACGATGAATCGTGATCCGGGCAACCTTTGCTGCCCTGCTTCCCATCGCCGCCATCGGTTCGACCCCCAATCTTTTTTACTATGATGTCAATTGTCTGGGACCCGCCCCGCGGCGAAGCAGGGGGTGCCGGCCCGGAGCCGCGATTTTTCCAATCGGGATGGCCGGCGCGGAAGAAGGGTTGGCACAATGGAAGTCGGCTGATACGAGCGAAAGGAGCCAAGTGAGGTACCCTGCAAAAGCGGCGGTGCGCGCTGGCGATTGCGCGGGGGCCGGGCGGCCGGAGCGGTGGCGGCGGCCAAAAGGGAGGAACGAATGAACACCAGAGGCTTCGAACAGTCGCTGCTTCGCGCGGCGGCCTTTGTCGCCGTCGGCCTTGCTGCTGCCCCGGCGTGGGCCGATCCGGTGCTGCAGAACGCGTCGGTGCGCAGCGACGCGACCGTGCAGGTGCCGGTCTCTGCCGCCGTGCGCGAACGCGCCCACATCCACGTGATCGATTCCGCCGGCTACGAGCAGCAGAAACAGATGGCCGCGACGGCGCCGCAATCGTCGGTGGCCGGCGAAGCCTCCGTTTCGATCCCCGGCGAGAATCTTTCGACCGATCCCCTGGTGACGGTCGTGCGCAAGTGGGAAGGCCTGCGCGGCATGGCCGGGGCGCCGACCGACTCGACGAGCGCGATCGGCAGGACGCGCTTCATCGAGCTGATCAATTCGAACTTCGGAATCTTCGACCGCTCGAGCACGGTGCCGATGTCGACAGGAACGCTCGACCAGATGCTCGGCTGCGTCTTCTGCGGCGATGCGATCCAGACCGATCCGCAGGTGATCTGGGACGCCGGCACCAACCGCTTCTACGCGGTGTATCTCGAGGTTTCCGAGCTCGGCAACTCGCTGCTGATCGCGTTCAGCACGACGGCTTCACCGAGCAGCGCAAGCGACTGGTGCCGCTACTCGCTCAGCTTCGGCGACTCCATACCCGACTACCCGAAGCTCGGTGACACGTCCGACTTCATCCTGATCGGCACGAACGGTTTCACCGGAGACCCCGGATCCTACACCGGCTCGTCGGTATCGTGGGTCACCAAGCCACACGCGGGAACGACGTGCCCCGACGCCAGCACTTTCCGCTTCGGCACCGTCAAGCTTCCGGACGTGTTCACGCCGGTGCCTGCCAACCAGATCGACAAGTCGTCGACGGGATGGATCGTCGCCGTTCCGCTCGTCGCGCCTTCCGACAAGCTCAAGCTGCTCAAGGTGACGAAAGCTGCCGACGGCAGCGCGGTGATCCCGACGACGGCGACCGACCTGTCGGTCCCCGCCTTCACGTTTCCGTTCGAGGCTCCGCAGAAGAGCTCGCGTTTCTTCCTCGACACGCTCGACGGTCGCAACACCCAGGCGGTCTCCGCGATCGATCCCGCGCACGGACGCGTCGGCCTGTGGACCCAGCACACGGTCGGCGGAGGTGCGGGCGCCGAGGTGCGCTGGTACGAGCTGGATCCCGAGCACTCCTCGGTGTTCCAGTCGGGAGTGATCTCGCACCCCTCGCTGTACCTGTTCAACGCGGCGATCTCGCCCGACCGCGTGCGCGCCGGCAGCGACGCGCGCTTCGGCAGCAACATGGTCATCTCGTTCAACTCGTCGTCGACGACGACGAACCCGGCCCTGCTCGTCGCGTCGAAGATCGGCACCGGGCGCGTCTCCCAGGTCACGCAGATCGGCACTTCGTCGGGCGCGGAGAATACGTTCGAATGCTCGGAGAACGGCGATACCTGCCGCTGGGGAGACTACGCAGCGGGAACGCCCGACCCGAAGGCGCCGCTGGACGCCGTTACCGGCCGCGTGTGGGGCACCTCGATGCTCGCCGTGCCGCTGGCTGCGTACGACGACGCGGCGTGGCGCACTCGCAACTTTGTCGTGAAGCCGTAGGGGCAGTGGTGGGGGGGGTCAGGGTGGGGTGGGGGACCAGC
>DASXOZ010000077.1 GCA_036493895.1 Candidatus Binatia bacterium
CCGGGTGCGGCCGCTGCTGCACCGGCACGAGCGGCTACGTGTGGGTGAACACGGGCGAGATCCGCAGTCTCGCGTCCGCCCTCGGTCTCGCGGTCGACGAATTCGGACGCCGCTATGTTCGTTCGGTCGCCGGCCGCTATGCGCTCGTCGATCGTCGCGGCGGCGACTGCATCTTCCTCGACGGCAAATCCTGCTCGGTCTACGAGCACCGGCCGGCTCAGTGCAGGGCGTATCCGTGGTGGCCGGCCAACCTGCGCTCGCCCGCTTCGTGGGAGAAAGCCGCAACGCTCTGCGAAGGAATCTCGGCGCTTGCGCCCGTCGTAGTGGCTGAGCTCATCGACGACGGACTTCGCCAGGCCCGCGGCGCCGGTCTCGCCGAAGGCTCCGAGGACGGCTCCGACGGAGAGTAAGAGTGTCTCACCGTGTTCGCGATTCCCGTTGACTCCCCCCGAAATTCGCCCCATCTTGCGGGAATCGTGAGCGAATCTACGGCCGCCGCGCAAGGCTTCGAGTTCGACGTCGAAGCTCTCGACCTCGACCATCTCAACGAGAGTCTCGAATGGAAAACGGCCGAGGAGCGCGTCGAGTGGGCCGTCGGCCAGCTCAAGCCCAACATCATCCTGTCGTCGAGCTTCGGCGCCCAGGCCGCCGTCTGCCTGCACATGTGCGTGCGGGTCTGGCCCGACATCCCCGTCGTCGTCACGGACACGGGTTACCTGTTTCCCGAGACGTACCAGTTCATCGACGAGCTCGCGGCCACCCTCAAGCTCAACCTGAAGGTCTACCGCGCCGAGCAGACGGCGGCGTGGCAGGAAGCGCGCTACGGCAAGCTGTGGGAACAGGGCGTCGAAGGCATTACGCGCTACAACCAGATCAACAAGGTCGAACCGATGCAGCGCGCGCTCGACGATCTCGGCGCCAAGGGCTGGATCGTCGGTCTTCGCCGCTCGCAGTCCTCGACGCGAAAGAAGCTCGACGTGCTCGGCATCCAGAACGGCTTCCTCAAGGTGCACCCGATCGTCGACTGGAACGACAAGAAGGTGTTCGACTACATGTTCGAATACGACCTGCCGTACCATCCGCTGTGGGAGCAGGGCTACATCTCGATCGGCGACGTGCACACTTCGCACAAGCTCGTCGACGGCGTGACGGAAGAGGAAGTGCGCTTCTTCGGCCTCAAGCGCGAGTGCGGGCTGCACGAAGACTTCGACCCGAAGAAGTAGCCTGGCTTGGCGGCGCCGGCATCGGGCGCGGCGCGCAAATGAAATCTGACCATTCCATGCGGACCGCCCGGTGCCGCACCAAGGAGACTCTACCGTGAAGAGACTCAAGACGCCGGTCCTGGCCACGATCATTCTCAGCGCGAGCGCTGCCTTCGCCTCGCCGACGCGTGACCATCTTCAGTGCTTCAAAATCAAGGATCCGGCCGCCAGGGCGGCTTACACCGCCGATTTGACCACCGGCAACACCAGCCTCCCGGCCGTGGAGGCGGGCTGCAAAATCAGCGTTCCGGCCAAGCTGCTCTGCGTCGACGTGGCCAAGGGGAACGTTTCGCCGGCCCCGCCGGGCAGCGTCGCCGGCGACGCCGCTCAGTCCTACCTCTGCTACAAGGCGAAGTGCGCCAGGCTCCAGGCCTCGACCGACGCTGCCGACCAGTTCGGAAATCGCACGGTCCAGGTGAGCTCCTCCAGCCTTGTCTGCGCTCCCATCACGTCCCCGTCGAGCTGCGCCAGTGACGAGGGGAACTGCAATGGAACCTGCGCCGATCTCATGACCGATACCGCCGATTGCGGAGCCTGCGGAAACGTCTGTTCTCCGTCGCTGGTATGCAGCGCCGGTGTGTGCGGATGCACCGCGGGACAGACCGAATGCGGAATGAGTTGCGCCGATCTCACCGCGGACCCGGGCAACTGCGGCGGCTGCGGGAACTCCTGCTCCTCCAACAACGTTACCACCCCGACCTGCGCGAGTGGAGTCTGCAACGGTGCCTGCGACACGGGATCGGCCGACTGCAACAATGACGAGCTGAACGACGGCTGTGAGACGAGCATCGCCAACGATCCGGACAACTGCGGCAGCTGCGGGCTAGTGTGTTCGGCATTCCATGACACACCGCTGTGCACTGGCGGGGTTTGTCAGTTCGACTGCGACTCAGGCTATGGGAATTGCGACAACACGCTGGCCACCAACGGGTGCAACGTCAATCTCCAGTCGAACCCGCAAAACTGCGGCTCCTGCGGCCACATGTGCTCCTCGAGTCACGTGATTGTACCAAGCTGCTCCGGCGGAGTCTGCGGGGGGAGCTGCACGACAGGATTTGCCGATTGCGACAACGACATCGGGAGCGACGGTTGCGAGACCAATGTCGCGTCGGATCCGAACAACTGCGGCGGCTGCGGGATCGTTTGTTCGCCATCATCGAGCGGCTGCGGTGGGGGAACGTGCCAGTGATGTTCCTGTCGGGACCGCCTCTGGTACGAGAGCAGCGCGCGCAATCCACATCGAGCCCTTGATGAAAAGGGCCGCCCAAATCTCGGGTGGCCCTTTCTCATTCACGGTTCGGACTGCTTGGCGGGTCAGCGCCTGGCGTAGCCTTGTCGGCTCGACTTACCCATGTCTTTTCCAATGTTTGGTAACCAGGCAGATTCGGAAATGGTGGGAGGATCTGCAATTCCGGCAGGGCGCGCGAACAAACTCCAAGCCATCGCGCACGTTCATTCGTTTGTGACGATCGCCTCGACTCATCGCAGACTCTCTCTCCCTTGGTAGGCGAATCTGCGGCCGCCACTTTCGTTGCCATAGCCCCGCCGGAACACTAAGCTCCCGGAACTTTCCAAGGGAGGTCCTGATGAAACGAACGAGATTCACGTTGGCGGCCACACTTTGCTTTCTGACAATCGCCGGCATTGCGACGGCGAAAGACATCTGCGTCATCGACACTCAACCTGGCCCGGCCCACTGGCACTTCTACAAGCCGAAGGGGCTGAAGCCGGGTTCCGCGATCGCGCTGAATGGCGTCTACGCCGCGGGCTTCATCAACTGTCCCGTCACCGGAACGGCCTTGTTGACGACTGGCGGGCAAGTGAGGCTGGGCGTGACAGTGCACTGTGGCGCGCCGATTGCCGGGGCCAATCTCGTTTTCAACGCCACCGGCACGCCGGACTTCACCATGACCGGTTCGTTCGACACCGATTGGGATGGAGTCCCGGATTTCCCCGTCAATTGGGTGCCCGAAGACTGCGCCACCGCCCCAGCGCTCTGATCGCAGCGTCGCCGGATCGTGTTCGCGTCGGCGAGACGCCCCGGTGCTGAAAAATCCCGGTCGGAGTGCGCGTTCACCTGCGCAATCCGACTGGGTTGGCCAGAAGGGAGATACTCCCCCCAGGCGAGTTGGCGTTGGGGAGTCTCGAGAAAGCGATCCGCGACGGCTCGGACTATATCTTCGAGACAACTCTTGGAGGAGAGACGATTGCGGATCTTCTCGCCGGGGCAGCGTCAGCCGGCTGCAAGATACGTATTTTTTACGTTGGTCTCGAATCAGCCGAAAAGCATATCGCGCGCGTCCAGGCGCGCATAGCGAGCGGGGGACATCCTATCGACGAGGATACGATCCGCAGGAGATACAGCAGTAGTCGCCTCCATCTGGTCCGACTCATTGCGCTGCTCGACGAGCTCGTGGTCTTCGACAACAGTCACGACGCAGATCCCACTGCCGGCAACGGTCCCTCGTTGAAGAAACTTCTGGTGATGCGGGCGGGCGTCATCCGGGACATGACCCCTGAGCTGGAAACCTCCCAGGGATGGGCCAAACCGATTCTTGCGGCTGCGATGGAACATCATGCGCAGATGACGCGTCGCCAGGTTTGAGAAAAATCATTCGCAAGGCCCGGCGTAGTGCCCGGGGACACTCATCGTCATCTTCCTCGGGTGGCCATCCTGCCCCGAGGTAGTCTTGATCGTCGCCTGCGAGGAATCCGTTCGATCGTTTTGCCGGAATAGAAGAGCGCACGTCATGGGCCGCGGCCGGCACGTACGGCTCCGGCGCCTTGCTACAACCCCGTCCACAACCCATACTGCTGCGGCAGCCAGCGTTTGCTGCTGCAACACTTGCTGGATTCCTCCGCAGCTTGATCAGGATTCGTGACGCGAGGCAGGCAGCCTCCGTCGATGGATGTGTTCGAAGCGCTCGCGTCGATGATCGGCCACACCGCCGTGGCGACGGACGCGGGAGACGAGCGGCACCGCTTGCGTTTTGCTTCGTCGAGTTTCGCAACTTGCCGTCCACGGAGAATCCGGATGAATCATCGTCACGTCCGCCATCTTTTCTCGTTCGTCCTCCCGCTGGCTGCATCGACGCTGCTTGCGATTTCGCCGTTGCCGGTACGGGCCGACACCTGCGATACCGGTGACCCGTGCACCGTCGGCACCTGCCTGCCCGACGGGAGCTGCGACCAGCAGCCCGGGAACAACGGCGCCTCCTGTGACACGTTCAATTCCTGCACCACCGGAACCTGCTCGAACGGTACGTGCGCCGAGACCAACAAGACCAACGGCGTTGCGTGCGACACGTTCGACGCATGCATGCAGAAGAGCGGTCATTGCGCTGCCGGCGTCTGTTCCGGCCCTGCGCTCGCGAACGGCGCAGCTTGCCGTCAGGACGTGCTCGGCCCGTGCGTGTCGGGAATATGTACGACGATTTCGACGTTCACGTTCTGCTCACCCGAATTCCCGTGCGGCCAGCCCACACCGTGCGATCTGAAGTGCAACCCGGAGAACGGCAACTGCCAGGCGTTCCCGACCCACGTCTGCGACGACGCCTGCACGACGGCCACCTGCACGCCGGATGCCGATTTCGGTTACACGTGCACGAACGCTCAGGACAAGGCCGATGATACGGCGTGCAACGTGTGTAACGGCAGTTGCAAAACAGGTGCATGCGTCGGTGCCGGCTCGGGCGGCAACGTGTGCGGCGACGGAACAGTCGGCGGCACGGAAGAATGCGATGACGGAGATGCGACGTTCACGCCGGGCCAGTCGTGCAGCGCAACCTGCACGCTCGTACCTTGCGGAAAACCGACGAACTCGTCAGGCGTTCCGCCGAAGACTTCGGACGCGCTGTTTGCGCTGAAGGCAGCAGTGAAGTCCGCCACGTGCGATCTTGCGCTGTGCGACGTGAACAACAGCGGGACGATCACGACCTCCGATGCCCTGATCATCTTGAAGAAAGCCGTAGGACAATCGATTACGCTGAATTGCCCTGCCGCGTGATGCGCGGCGAGGTTCGAACCCGCAAGCTACCCGACATCACACGGATTTCGTGCCGTCTCGTCCGGGCGCGTCAGTCCTTGGGAGCCTGTAGTCCCTCTACCGCGAGTTGAGGGCTGCTGCGAAACCCATCGAGCCCGGCCGAAGTGTCGAGACCTCGACGGATCTTGCCCGTTTGCGCGGGTAATTTGCTGGGAATCGTTCGAGCGACGGTGGGAAGTTTGCCACAGGTCGGCCTTTTCCGCATTCATGCGGCCTCCAGCGGACTTCTCCGCTGGAGCGCCGGCAGTCCCGCCGCAATCCATCGCACCCAACCTGAACGTCCGTCGGCCCCGCGCGTAAGGGAACGACACTACGGAAGAGGCAGTATGAAAATTCGGTATTCGCTCGCGGTCGCGCTTTCGCTTCTTGTCGCCAGCGCGGCCAACGCCGCGCCAATAGCCACCACGTCGCCCGGTAAGAGTTCCGTGTGGGTCGACGACCAGGGCACACTGGACGTTTCCGGCAATATCTCGACTTTGACCGCGACGATTTCCAAGGGAAAAGCCAAAACCGTCTTTCGGGTCGACGCGACCATCACGATCGGTGCCAACGCGCATCTGCCCGGTCTCTTTCTCGCACTGCTCGTCAACGGCGACGGCGTGCACCCGAACTTCGCTCTCGACTCTCAATGCGACACGACTGCCACCGTTGCGTGTACGATGGCCGCCTCGTTCTGGCTCGACATCGACGCGGCCGAGGCCGCCAGTCCTGGGGGATTCGTCGGAAAGCCGCTGGTCATCAGCCTCAGCGGGGGTAACACCGCGGATGATCCTACCGCGCTGAACTACACTGTGTCGTTGTCCGGCCAGGTGATCAAGAAATAGCCGCGGAGTTCGGTCCGACGCATCATTGCAGGGAAACGGTCGGCGCGCTGTCGAACGCGACAGCGCGCCGGCGATCTCGGCGCGTCGCTACTCGACGCTCAGGGCGCCGCCGAGAGTCTGCGAACTCCGATTGGCGAACATGAGATCGAGAAGGGTGCGATCATGGATCCGGCTCGCCACTCCCTACTCGAACTTCCCGTGGCGGCCGGCTCCCCCGGCAAAACGCATCGCGCCGCTGACGGTCTCGCCGCTCGCGAGCACTCTGAGTCCGCCTTCGGTCTCGCCGCGCATCGCGGCATCGAAGTCGCCGTCCCACTGCGCGTACGCGGAAGCGCGGTCGGCGTTCATGCAGACCTGGGGAAACGCGGCGATCTGCCGCGCCAGCGCCTCGGCCTCGTATCGCGCGCACCCGTCGTCGACGACGCGGTCGGCCAGCCCGATGCGCAGCGCTTCGTCGGCGCCCACCGGCCGGCCGGTCAGGATCATGTCCAACGCCCGTCCCTGGCCAATCAGGCGCGGCAGCCTCACGGTGCCGCCGTCGACCAGCGGTACGCCCCAGCGCCGGCAGAACACGCCGAAGACCGCGCTCTTTTCGGCCACGCGAAGGTCGCACCAGATCGCCAGCTCGAGGCCGCCGGCCACGGCGTAGCCTGCCACCGCGGCGATGACCGGCTTGGACAGCTTCATCCGTGACGGCCCCATCGGCCCGTCGCCGCCTGCCCGGACCACGTTTCCGCCGTTTTCCGCCACCGCCTGCAGGTCGGCCCCGGCACAGAAGGTGCCGCCTTCGCCGAAGAGCACGGCGACCCGGGCTTCGGGATCCGCGTCAAATTCCCGGAACGCTGCGGCAAGCTCCGTGGCCGTATCCCGGTCGACCGCATTACGGCGTTCGGGTCGCGAAAGAATGACGGTGAAGACGTTTTCTGCTCGTTCGACTCTTACTGGCATGGTCAACTCTCTATAGGATGGCCGGGTCGAAGTCCCGGCAACGGGAGGTTCCCGGAATCCTGGTATTCCAGCGGGAAAACGGCCCCAGGCTTGCGCCCGCCGCCGTTTCGGAGGACTTAAAGAGGCTCCGGACCGTATCGCGAGCCGTTCGCGAGCGGCCACGCCAAGGCCAGGAGGCCAGTTTTCCATGTTCGGATCCAGGCTCACGCTTCTCGTCGCCGCCGGGTCGATCGCATGCGTCGCCGGATGCGCCATGCCCGAGGTCCTTCCGCTCAACGGCGGAGTGACGCAGGGTCCTTCTCCCTACGGTCCCTGGTACGAACAGAACTGGTCGACCAACGCGATGCTGCTGGCGGCTTCCGACCAGCCCACGGCCGGCTCCGCGCCGAGCGATGCCGAGTTGAACGCAGCGACCGGCGGCACTGCCGCGACCGTCGCGGCGCCGAGCGATACGAACGCGGCCACGGGTGCCCCGATCGAAGTCAACGCGGCGCCACACGGCACGGACTTCGATACCTCGAGCCCGTATCAGTTCCCGTCGAGCGCGTATCAGGCGCCGGCTGCGCCCGCCGCGCCACCTCCGGGCAACATGGCACCTCCAGCGCCCGCCGCGCCGGCACCCGTGCCCGCTCCGGACCAGACGGGACCGATCCGCTACTGACCGGCCGCTCCTCGGCCGACTCTGCCGGGCCTCGCGCCGTGAGCACCGGGCCTCGTGCCCGCAGACACCGGGCCTCGCGCCCGTGAGCACCGGGCCTCGTGCCCGCGAACACCGGGCCTCGTGCCCGCCGATGGGAGCGTCGATCGTGAACGTGGCAACCATGCGGCGCCTTGCCGCTGCTCTTTTCGTCGCCGTCTTCTCGGCAGCACCCGTTTCGCCACTCGCGCTAGCCGCCGACACCCAGGCGAACGCTCCGCGCAACGGGTCCCGCTCTCATGCTGCCGACGGGACGATGGTCGTCTACGACGGCGTCAACGAGATGTACGTCGCCCCCGACCGCAAGGATACGTTCTGGATCAAGAACCGCTTCTACCATTACGAGGCAGGAGTCTGGCTGGCGTCCAACGCAATGGCCGGGCCGTGGGAGATCACGCCCGAGCGCTACGTGCCGGAAGCCGCACTCGGACGCTTCGCGCCCCTCAAAGGCGGTGCCACTGCGACGCTCCCGTCGGGACACCAGGCCGTCTTCGAGCCCAGGCTCAAGTCGTACAAGGTCGCCGGCAAGAAGGGCGTCTTCCTGTTCGACGCGGTTTTCTATCGCTACGACAACGGCCTGTGGCTCGAGTCCGACAAAGAAGACGGCCCCTGGACCCCCGCTTCTGCGCGGGTGCTTCCGGTGCCTCTGAAGAAGGCGGTTCCGCCGCCGGACGACGGCCAGAGCGTCACGCTGCCGTCGGGAGAGAAGGCCGTCTACGACGCCAAGTCGCGGGTGTTTTCGCTCGAGGATAAGCCCGACGTGCTGTTGTTCGACGGCGAGTTCTACAAGAAGCAGGACGACAAGTGGCAGGCGTCGTCGACGACGTCGTCGGGATTCGAAGAGATCGAGCCGAACAAAGTGCCCGGTCCCGTGCGCATCAAGGATCGCGCGAGCGGGACCGGCACGAAGAAGAACGACAAGAAGGGCGAGCCGAAAGAGCGCAAGGACAAGGCCGCCGTACAGAAGCGTGAAAAAGACACTTCACGCCCGCGCCGCCGCCAGCAGAACCAGAAGCGCCGCGAAAAGGGCTCCGGCAAAGACGATTCCCAGCCGCCTCCGACTTCCGGCGACTAGTCCGCCCGCTTCTTCCCGATTCTCTCCGAGACGTACGCGCGCATCGCCGCCAGCGACTCGGGATCCTGGGCGCTGCCGAGCAGCGCATCGCCGTCACCGAAGCTCGTCGTGCCGGCGCTCATTGCGTGCGCGACGGCATTGACGTGTTCCTTCGTGACGACGATCGGCACCGACGGCTTCGATGCGATCTCGCGTGCGAGGCCTTCCGCTTCACGCTCGACATCACTCGCCGCGACGACGCGATTGACGAAGCCGATCGACTTCGCTTCGGCGGCGCTGAAGCGGCGGCACGTCATCACGAGCTCCTTGGTAAGCGCGGGTCCGATCTCGCGCACGAGGCGCGGAATTCCACCCCACGCCAGCGGAATGCCGATGTCGATCTCGGGAATGAACATCACGGTGTCATCGGCGACGACTCGAAGGTCGCACGCCGCCATCAGTACGAGCCCGCCGCCGACGCTGTGACCGTGCACCTGCGCGATCGTCGTCGCGTGCATCTGCTCGATCGCGTCCGCCATGCGAAGCCCGTACTGGCCCACTTCCCGGCGGAAAATCCAGCTTTTCCCCGACGCAGGAATGCCGTCCACCAGCGGCGGATCGCGGAGATCGGCGCCGGCGCTGAACGAGCGGCCCTCGCCGCGCACGATCACCACGCGCACCTCGCGCTGCTCGTCGAACCAGCGCGCCGCGACGGCAAGCTCGCGCAGCATCGTGGCTCCCATCGCGTTCAGGCGCTCGGGCCGGGCCAGGGTAAGGCGCCCGAGGCGTGCGTCCACCGGGTCGATCTCGGCCCGCAGCGATTCGAAAGGGGGCGACGGAGGGGTGTCACTCATGGGGCGATTGCGTAGCACGTCGCAAAGGCGCGAACGAGAGCCGTCCACGCTATACTCCGAGGCGGTGGCCGGACGGGAAGGCAGCTTGTGGTCGCGGGGCTGGGGCGTGATCGCGCTTGCGGCGTTCGCCGTGCATCTCGGCGCCTCCGTCTACGAGGCTGCCGTCATCGCGCCGCTGTGGAGCGTTGCACCTCCGAAAAGCGTCACCGCGTGGGCGTCTCTCCCGATTCGCCCGGACTCCGCGACGTTCTTCCATTCGCTCGTCGCGGTAATCGGCGTTGCATCGCTGATGGCGTGGATCTCGGGACTGAGTGCGCGCGGATGGCGCAGGTGGTGGCTGACGCTGATGCTCGCATGCGCGGTCGCGCTTGCCGTGATCACGGTGGTGACGGTGATGCCTCTCGAGCGCGAGTTGTTCGGTGGAGGCGCGCTCGGCGACAAGGATGGAGCGTCGCTCGTCGCGATGACCGGAGACTGGGTGCGCGCAGCGGCATTTCGATTTGCCGCGCTCATCGTCGGCGCATGGTCGGCGTGGCGCGCGCAGGTTTGCGCAATCGCTTCCCGTCGCGTCGAGCATGCGGTTGCGCATGACGATGCAGCGTTCGTCATTGCCGCCGAGCCGAGTCGCGCGGTTCGCACCCGCCGGCCCCGCGAATTCTCGTTCGGAGACGAGGACGACGTCGACGTCACCATCGGGGACGAGGCGGTCACGCCTCGGGACCGCTGGCGACGCTCCCTACCAGGTGGTCGCCGGACAGCCAAAAAATAGGCATTTGCACAGCCCCCCGCGTTGACTGGCGGGGTTTTTTTGCCGCAATATACGCGCCTCGCAGGGCGACGACGCGTTTTTCCTGCGAAACACGGAGCGGCGGCGCCCCGGCGACCGGAGGCGGCTCAAACAACGCCTCCCGGACGCAGGCATCAGCCGGGCGACGCCAAAGCAGGCTGCCGCCGCACAACAGACCGCGGGCTGACACCCGCGACCAACGCGCGGGCCATCCCGCGCAAGACCGGCCGAACCCGTTCGGTCCCCGGGCCCCCCCAAGGGCCCAGCAGAAGGAGAAGGAGGCACATGGCAAAGAAATCCGCACCCATCGCCGCGGCGATGACCAAGAGCCAGCTCATGGCATCGATCGCCGAATCCACCAAGCTGTCCAAGCGTCAGGTTGCCGGCGTCGTCGAGTCCCTCGGCGAGCACATCGTCCGTCACCTCAAGCCGAAGGGCGTCGGCAAGTTCACGCTGCCGGGACTCGCCAAGTTCACGGCCGTGAACAAGCCTGCCCGCAAGGCGCGCAAGGGCGTCAACCCGTTCACGGGCGAGGAGATCATGATCAAGGCGAAGCCCGCCTCGCGCGGCGTCCGGATCCGTCCTCTCAAGGCCCTGAAGGACCAGGTCTGAGGAAGTTCGGGCTTTCGGTCCGCGATGCGGCCAGGGATGAGGTCTGCCGGCCTCTCCCCGGCCCGTCGCGGACCGGGCGCCGGGCCGGTCGCCGCTATCCGGCCCCGTTTTGACTTCCCGGCCGAAGTCTCGCACTCCACGCTGATGTTCCATCAGACCGATGATCTTCGGATCGCAGGCCTTCGCCCGCTGATCCCGCCCGAGATCCTGTTCGAAGAGCTCCCGATCACCGAGAAGGCGTCGACCGTCGTCTCCGACGCCCGCGAAGAGGCCACCCGCATCGTGCGCGGGCAGGACGACCGCCTGCTGGTCATCGTCGGTCCCTGCTCGATCCACGATCCGGCCGCAGCGCTCGAATACGCCCGGCGGCTATTGCCGGTGCGCCAGCAGCTCGCGGCCGACCTCTGCATCTTCATGCGGGTCTACTTCGAGAAGCCGCGCACGACGGTCGGATGGAAGGGCCTGATCAACGACCCCGACCTCGACGGCAGTTTCCAGATCAACCGCGGCCTGCGGCGCGCCCGGCATCTCCTGCTCGAGCTGGCAGAGCTCGCCGTGCCGGCGGGCTCCGAGTTCCTCGACACGATCAGCCCGCAGTTCATCGCCGACCTGATCTCGTGGGGCGCCATCGGCGCGCGCACCACCGAGAGCCAGATACACCGGGAGCTGGCATCGGGCCTTTCGGTCCCTGTCGGATTCAAGAACGGCACCGACGGCAACGTCCAGATCTGCATCGACGCGATTCGCGCCGCGGCCGGCGCTCACCATTTCCTGTCGGTCACCAAGCAGGGTCTTTCGGCCATCGTCGAGACCCGCGGCAACGACGCCTGCCACGTCATCCTGCGCGGCTCGTCGGCCGGCCCGAACCACGACCATGCGACGATCGACAGCCTGGTCGCGAAGCTGCGCGACGCGGGGGTGTGCGACCGCGTGATGATCGACTGCAGCCACGGCAACAGCCGCAAGGACTACCGGCGCCAGGTCGCGGTGGCCGGCGAAGTCGCCGCGCAGGTCGCGGCCGGAAACCGCTCGATCTGCGGGCTGATGCTCGAGTCGCACCTGGTGGCCGGTCGCCAGGACCTCGTCCCCGGCAAGCCGCTGGTTTACGGCCAGAGCATCACCGATGCCTGCATTTCGTGGGACGAGACGGTGCCGATCCTCGAGCAGGCGGCCGGCGCGGCGAGGCAGAGGCGCGACGCCGCCGACTCGGCGCGGTCCGCGCGAGGAAGCACGAAGTAGACCGAAGTCGTGCGGGGGTTCAGCGCTGGCCTGCAGCGCCGAGCGCCACGCGTGCGGAGCGCCCCTGAGCGATGCTGCGCAGCTCTTGTCCGACTCCGGCAGCGGTGCGGAAGTCCAGCGGCAGCTCCAGATATACGTGGAGCCAGCTGAGCGAGAACAGCACGATGAGCCCGGTGCCGTAATCCCACGCGTACAGCGAGACGGACGCGATCCACAGCACGATGTTCGCGATCGACCACGCGCGCGGCACCTTGTGCCACTGGATCACCGAAGTCTTCGAGAACCAGTTGAGGTAGTGGTACGTGTACGCGAACGCGATGAATCGCATCAGCGCAACGCCTGCGGGCGAGACATACACC
Organism: Candidatus Binatia bacterium; assembly: GCA_036493895.1. NCBI lineage: Bacteria > Candidatus Binatota > Binatia (SeqCode) > Binatia bacterium. The sequence goes on from DASXOZ010000077.1 coordinate 12,682, forward strand.
GCGTCCGGCTGGTCGATGCCGGAAATCCCCAGAAACCCCGCCAGCGAGACGTTGACCGGCGCGAACATCTCGTAGGTGTCGTGCACGTACTGGCCGGGCATTGCGGACGGGCCGCCGCCGACGAGAAAAAAGCTCGCGCTGCACGCGACGAATACCGCAAGCTGCGCCGCGCCCGACGGGCTTCGCCCGCGCAGCGCGCCGTACAGCATGAACAGCGCCGTGAAGCAGTAAACGTGGATCAGCGTCGGCAGCATCGTCAGCAGCAGGGCCTGTGCTGCGTTGCCGCTGACGATGAGCGGCGCCACCGCGACGGCAGCGGCGATGAGCGCTGCCCTGGCCGCCAGGCCTGACTGCAGGACCATCGCAGCCGAAGCCGCAAGACTGAGGATCACGAGCCCGGCTGCCCACGGCACCACCCCGACGAGTCCGTAGCGGTCGACGGCGACGTACTTGAGAGCAAGCAGGACGGCCGTCATCGCGCCGAGCACGAGGTGGTCGCTCTTTCCCGGCGTGAAGTAGCTGCGGCTGTGCAGCCACGAGATCTGCGTCAGGTAGTGCAGGGGCCCGAGGATCGCGTACGCCAGCAGGAACAGCTGGAACGGCACCGCGAACGCCACCGCCGTGGCGGCCAGCATCAGTGCAATATTGAGGAAGTTGACCTGCCGAAGCGTCATGCCGCGCCGCGGATCGTACCCCGGAACGGCGACCGGCACTATGCCATCCAATGTATGGGGTCAGGCACCACAGGAATGGGGTCAGGCACCACAGGAATAGGGACAGGCACCGGGCGCCGCAGCGTCGGCAAAATACGCGGCGCGACGTACCCGCGCCCGGTGCCTGTCCCCGTCTGTTCAGAGCGGGATCTGCTTGGGAGGACGGATCGTCAGCTCCGCGATGTTCACCCAGATCGGTTGCGTGACGGCGAAGAGCACGGCGTTGGCGACGTCCTGCGGGCTCGACAGGAGCTGGCGCATCCGCGGCTGCACGGTTTCCATGACTTCGTCCGGAAGCCGCTCGCCCTGGCGCACATCGACGTCGGCGCCGGCGGTCTTCAGGAAGCCGGAGATGAAGCCTGGGTCGAAGTTGCGCGCGAAGTTCGTGCCGATCGCGCCGGGACAGATGTTGACGACGCGGATGTTGTCGTCCTCCAGCTCGCGGCGCAGCGTGCTCGAGATCGAGCTGACGGCGTGCTTGGTCGACCCGTAGACGCCCGAGTCGCTGCGATGGGCTGCGATCGACGAAATGTTGACGACGTGCCCCTCGGCGCCGCACTTGCGCATCGCGCGCACCGCTTCCTGGCAACCGACGAGCAGCGCGAGGATGTTCGTCTCGAGCATCGCCCTCCAGTGCTCCGGATCGCCGTCGAGGATCGGCGCGGGATACGAAAGTCCGGCGTTGTTGACCATGATGTCGAGTCGGCCGGTCTTCGCGACGGCGTCGGCGACGAGCTTGCGGGTGTCGTCGACCTTGCGGACGTCGCAGACGACGATGTCCGCCTTCCCGCCGGCGGCTTCGATCTTCTTCTTCGATTCGTCCATCGCGTCGCGGGTGCGACCGGCGAGAATGACGTGGGCACCTGCCGCGCCGAGAGTCTCGGCGATCGAGCGGCCGATCCCGCTGCTGGCCCCGGTGACGATGGCGGTTTTTCCGGAAAGGGTGACTTGCGACATGGCGGAACTCCTCCTGGAAGACGGGCGCAGTCGTACCCGCCCGGACTTGTGCGGGCGCCTCGCCCGCTGTGCATCAGGCGCCGTGCGCCCGCTGAGCATCGGGCGCCGTTCGCCCGCTGAGCATCGGGCGCCGTGCGCCCGCTGAGAATGGCCCGACGGAACCGAACGCCGGCAAATTGACATTCTGGACGTATTTTGTCAAATTATCCCAAGGAAGAAGGAAAAACATGGTCCGCCCCATCACCGCTACACGCGAGCGCATCCTGGCCGCCGCGCTGACCCGCTTCTCCCAGTACGGCTTCCGGCGCACGTCGATGGAAGACATCGCCGCCGAAGCCGGCGTGTCGCGCGCGTCGCTGTACTCCCAGTTCCAGAACAAGGAAGAGATTTTCCGCAGCCTTGCGGCCCAGCTCCACGACGAGGCCATCGAAGGAGCGGAAGCAGCGTTGCGGGAGCCGGGCCCCCTGGCCGAGCGTCTGCAGGCCGGCGTCGAGGCCAAAATGCTGCGCTTCCTCGAGATCGGCTATGCCTCCCCGCACGGCAGCGAGCTGCTCGGCGAGAACACGCGTCTTTGCGGAGACCTCGCTGCTTCGATGGAAGCGCGCTTCGACGAGCTGCTCACTGGCGTGCTGAAGAAAGCCGACCGTGATGGCCGGATCGATCTTGCGGGCGCGGGACTGTCCGCTTCGGAGGCCGCCGAACTGCTGGCGCGCTCGATGTCCGGCCTGAAGGGCCCGGGCGTGAGCGCCGTCACGTATCGAAAACGCCTCGCGGCGCTACTGAGGGTATTCGTGACGGGGCTCGGTGCGCAGGGTTTGGATCCGCAGGCGCGTCCGTGCGACACCGGCGACGCTTACAAAACTACCGCGTCCCGCCGCCCGCGCCGCCAAGCCGGGACTCCGCTACGCAAGAGGAGCGCAGGCCGATGAGCGACCTGATTCTTCATCATTACTGGGAGTCGCCGTACGCGGAGAAGATCCGTCGCATCTTCGGCTTCAAGAAACTCGCGTGGCGCTCGGTGATCATCCCGATCATCATGCCGAAGCCCGACCTGCTCGCGCTGACCGGCGGCTACCGCAAGACCCCGGTGCTGCAGATCGGCGCCGACGTCTACTGCGACACCGATCTGATCGCGCGCGTGCTCGACACGATTGCGCCCGATCCGCCGCTGTTTCCGGACGACTGCTACGGGCAGTGCTACATGCTCGGTCCCTGGCAGCAGGAGTTTTTCTGGCTCTGCGTGCGCAGCGCCGGCGCCGCCGCGCCGCTGTTTCCGCCGGGTTTCCTCGAAGACCGCGCGACGATGCGCGACAATCCGATTACCCGCGACCAGGCCATTGCCGACGTACCGGTGCACCGCGAGCAGCTTCGCGCCAAGCTCGACTTCCTCGATACCCAGCTTCGCGGCCGCCGCTTCGTGCTCGGCGATCGCATCAGTCTTGCCGACTTCGAGATGTTCCATCCCGCGAACCTGCTGGCGAAGATTGCGCAGGTCAGCCCGCTTCTGGATCCGTTCCCGAACATCGGCCGGTGGCTGGCGCGCATCGACGAGCTGGGCTACGGCGACGTTTCGGAGATGACCGGTGGCGAAGCGGTCGAGGCTGCGCGCGCCGCGGCTCCGGTTCCCGGTGGCACCGTCGATGCCGACGAACCTAACGCTCTTCGCCTCGGCGATCGTGTCGAAGTCGTCCATGAGAGCTTCGGACGCGATCCGGTTGCCGGCGACGTCGTGTCGTCGTCGGTCCACGAGATCGCGATCCATCGCCGGGACGAGCGTACGGGCGACGTCGTCGTCCACTTTCCGCGCGAGCACTATCGCATCCGCAAAATCTGAAGGCGCGGGCCGCGAGGCGCGTATGGGACTACGGGAGATACCCGATAGAGTTCAGGGTAAATACTGGTTTTGGATTAGTGTAGCTTCTATTAGCAGCCACGGGCTGGAAGGAGAGGTGATGGCCGGCGGGCTGGTGCCTGACCCCATTCCTGTGGTGCCTGACCCCATTACATCGCGATATTAAAGGAGGTTGCGCGCGGGGCCGCGCTGTCGTTACCTCGCGGTGGCTCGCCCGCGCCGAGGTCGATGGCTCCTTATTCCAATTCTGCAGCAGCGCTGCGCCGGGCCCTGGCGGCCGCCGCCGCCATCTGTGCCGCCGCGGCCCTGCCGGGGTTGGTCCGGGCCGCGGACACCCCCGATGCCGCAGTGCCGTCCGCAACGGCTGCCCCGGCGGCAGGCTCCGCCGCCACGGCCGAGGCCGCCCGCAACCTGGCGCTGCGTGACCGCGGCCTGCCCGACGACGTCACGACGAGCGAGCTGCTCACGCGCGCGATCGACCTGCGCCGCCGCGAAGATTTCGATCGCATGCTCGATGCGTACGAGCCGGGCGAGCTGATCGAGCACGCGACGCTGAACGACATCGACTTCGACAACCGCAAGCTCGGCGTCGACACGTTGTTCGTCGTCGGCGACGAGCTCTTCGCCTACCTGTTCCGTCCCGAGAACGGATGGGGAGGTAAGGGCCGGCGCATCGACGCGATCGATTACACGCCGAGCCCGCGTCGCATTCACGACGGCCTGAAGGGAGGCCCCGACGCATTCGCATGCGCCAGCTGTCACTCCAAGGGCGGTCCCGACGGCGCCGGCACCGGCACGCAGAATGCGTTCCTGCGCGGCGACGGCGTCGCGCTCGCGAGCGCCGACCAGCGCAATCCTCCGCACATGCTCGGACTCGGCCCGGTCGAATTGCTAGGCAGGGAGATGTCGAGCGAGCTTGCCGCCGAGGCGAAAGCCGCCGCCGACGCTGCGAAAAAAGGAAAACGCGCAGTCGACAAGCCGCTCGTGACGAAAGGCGTCTCGTTCGGCACGATCACCTCGGATGCAGACGGCAAGCTCGACTACTCGAAAATCCAGGGCGTGGATCCCGACCTCGTCATCAAGCCGTTCGGATGGAAAGGCCACCAGGCGACCTTGCGTGCGATGATCGAGGAATCGCTGCAGATCCACCAGGGCCTGCTGTCCAAGCGCATCCAGCTCGCGATCAAGGACGGAACCCTCGATCGCGGGCCGTACGGCAACGGCCCTTGGTACGACGTCGACGAAGACGGAGTGTCGCTCGAGATCGATTCCGGAATGCTGACGACGGTGGTCGGCTATCTCGCGCAGCTCGAAGTGCCGGTGATCCGGCCTCCGCACGACGCGCAGCTTCTCGACCTATTTGCCGCGGGCAGGCGCAGCTTCGAGACGATCGGCTGCGCGAGCTGCCACGTGCCGTCGCTCGACCTGAAGGATCCGAAGCTCAACGCCGCCGACGGTGTGCCCAATGCACCGGCGTTTCTCATCGATCTGTCGAAAGACGGCGATCAGCCGAAAGTGGAGCCGCGGTACGCATCGCCGACGACGTCGTACATCGTGCACCTGTTCAGCGATCTCAAGCGCCACGACATGGGACCCAGCCTGGCCTCGCCGGCTGCGCAGGGAGCGATTGCGGCCAGCGTGTTCCTCACGCGGCCGCTCTGGGGACTGGCCGAGACGGCGCCGTATCTTCACGACGGGCGCGCACCGACGATCCAGGATGCGATCGTGATGCACGGAGGTGAAGCGAAGGCCGCGCGCGACGCGTACCTCGCGCTCGACGAGAACGGCAAAGCGGGAGTGCGCGTGTTCCTCGCGTCGCTGTCGCGGCAGCCGAAGTTGTTCCTGCCATGAAGAGCTGGGGTCAGGCACCAGCACGTTGGGGTCAGGCACCAGTGAGCTGGGGTCAGGCACCAGTGAGCTGGGGTCAGGCACCAGTGCGCTGGGGTCAGGCACCAGCACGTTGGGGTCAGGCGCCAGCACGTTGGGGGCAGGCACCAGTGCGCTGGTGCCTGACCCCGGTCGCCTCGATCGTCGCGGTTGCGATGCTGTTCTCGATCGCATGCGGCCAAGAGACGGCCGCCGCTGCGTCGCCCGAAACCGCTTCGCAGTCGTGGCGCTCCGATTGCCAGCCGATCGTGCGGCCCGCTCCGCTCAGCATGGATGCTGCGCGCGATGCGCTGCGCACCGCCGAGCGGCGCCAGGATCTGAAGCTTCGCGAAGCCGCTTCGCCCGGTGCGCTGATGCGCGAAGTGCACGCGAAGATCGGCGCGAAGGATCTCGCCGGCGGGCAGGTGTGCCCGTCGGAGCTGGCCGAGCTCGGCGAACGGTTGTTCGAGCACGAGTTCAACTTTGCCGACGGCCTTGGAAGCGGCGAAGCGTCGCATTCATCGACAGGGCCTTTTCGCCGCGTGCACGGCGGGCTTTTCGGCGGACCGGAGACGATCTCGTGCACGTCGTGCCACTGGATCGGCGGCCCCGGCGGTGCGGGCGCCGAGACGGACGATGCGTTCCTCGACGGCGACGGCAAAACGCCTGGTGCAGGCGACGCTCGAAATCCGCAGGCCCTCGCTGCCCTCGGCGTCGTGCAGGCGCTGGCACGAGAGATGACGCGCGACCTGCAGCATCAGCGCGATGCATTGCTTGCCGATGCGGCGAAGGCCGGAGATTCGCGCGAAAAACACCTGGTGACCAAGGGCATCGATTTCGGCGTGCTGCGCGCGACGAAGAGCGGGGCGATCGACGCGTCCGGCCTTGCCGGCATCGACGGCGATCTCGTCGTCAAGCCGTTCGGATGGAAAGGCACGCGCGCCGACATCGAGAGCTTCGCGAGCGAGGCGCTGCAGTTTCACCTCGGCGTGCAGAGCGACGATCTCGTGGCCTCCGACGACGTTGCGATGAAGGGCAGCGGCAAGGATCCGATGGATCCGGACGGCGACGGAGTGCGAGGGGAGTTCGATCACGCGGCGATGGCGGCAGTGACGACGCATCTTGCGCTGCTCGAGATGCCGGTCATCGAGCCGCTGATCCAGGACCGCATGCTGGCGCCCGCGGCGACCGGACTTCTCGCGCCGACGACGACGAGCTTCGTCGATGCTTTTGCGCGGGGGCGCGAAGAATTCCATGCGCTGGGCTGCGCGTCGTGCCACCAGCCGATGATGGTGCTCGACAGTCCGATGGTCGAGATCAACGGGCTGCCGCCGATCGATCTGTCGAAACAGATGCGCCAGCCGGGCCTCGTCTACGATGACAGTGTGCGCGGATATCCGGTGTGGCTGTTCAGCGATCTCAAGCGCCACGACATGGGCGAGGCCAATCGCGCGCGGCACGTGCAGCGCGGGGTTGCGGTGGAGCAGTACCTCACGCCGCGGCTGTGGGGTGTTGCCAACTCGGCGCCGTATCTTCACGACGGCCGCGCACCGAGCCTCGACTACGCGATCGCGGGCCACGACGGCGAAGGCGCCGCCGCGCGCGCCGCATTCTCCGCGCTGTCGCTCGAGGACAAGGGCGCCCTGCGCGTCTACCTGATGTCCCTGCGCCGAGCCCCCCGCATAATTGTTCCATAGTTGTAATGGGGTCAGGCACCAGAGGAATAGGGTCAGGCACCAGAGGAATAGCCACTATTCCTCTGGTGCCTGACCCCATTACTACTTTCGCATGACAAACAGGTCGAGGTAGCCGACGAGGTCGTCGGTGCCGACTTTGTGGCGCAGGGATGCGACGAGCAGGGCGGGCTGGCCTTTGCCGTCGGGGTCGGGGGCGCGGCGGATGTGCCAGCCGAACCACGCTTCGCTGTCGTCGCCGAACCACTCGGCGAGCACTTCGCCGGTGCGACCCGAGCGGATCTCCATGCGCCCGGCTTTTTCGTGGTCGGCTTCGAGGTACCACGGCGCGCCGATCGCGATGTCGTCGAAGCCGTCGCCGTCGATGTCGCCGGCGCTCACGACCATGCGGCCGTACAGCTCCCCGTGCTGCCTGCCCACCCAGTGACGCAGCACCGCGCCGGTCTTCGACGAGTAGATCCACATTTCGCCGGGCAGCTTGCGCGTATGATCGAACGTGCGCGGAGCCGAGATCGCGAAGTCGCCCTTGCCGTCGCCATCGAAGTCGCCGACCTGCGCGACGATTTCGCCGAGACCCATGTCGGCGCCGTCGCCCTTCCATTCGCGCAGCAGCGCTCCGGTCTTCGACGACAGGAGCTGGGCGCGGCCGGTCGCACGGCCCGGTGAGTCCAGATACGTGAAGTCGCCGACGAGAAGATCGCTCTTGCCGTCGCCGTCGAAGTCCTCGGTGCGCGCAAGATACCAGCCGAACGACTGGCTCGGCTTTTCCGGCGCGTAAGTCTGCAGCACCGACCCGTCCTTGCCGCTCAGCAGGTAGACGCGGCCGCCGCTTCCGGATGGTGCCCCGGCAAAGATATCGGGCGCGCCGTCGCCGTTCTGATCGCCGGCAGCAGCGAGATCCCAGCCGAGATTCTCTTCGCGGTCGGCCCGGTGCGACCAGATTTCGGCGCCGGTCTTCGGCGAGCGCGCCGAGATGACGCCGCGGAACACTCCCGGTTCCACTTCGGCGTTCGGCGCCGAGATCACGAGGTCGGCAAGGCCGTCGCCGCTGATGTCGCCGATCGGCAGCACCGAGTGGCCGAACAGGCCGTTCTTCAGCGTCCCGTCCCACTGCCGGATCTTCGCTCCGGTGGCGCCGGACCAGACTTCCGCGGTGCCGTCCTGGAAAATTCCGTCGGCGAGCTTGAAGCGCGCGCCGGCGGCGATGTCGGCGCGGCCGTCTCCGTCCATGTCCACGGGTTCACCGAAGCGGAAGCCGACTTCTCCGTGCGGCACATCTCCGTTGATGCGCAGCGCGCGACACCAGCCGTGACTGGAAGCGTCGCAGGGCGGCGGCGCGAGGATGCGAGGTGCGGGCGGCGCTTCGTCCGCGTGGGCACTGCCCGCGCCCGACAGGACGAAGAGGAACGCAGCGAGATGAAGTGGAAGCGGTCGCACCGGCTGAATGGGAGAGAATGGAACGGAGCCGAGTATCGAGGCGGAAGCGGAAAAATCAAAAGACGGGCGCCGGCGGCGTGCTCACGCCGCCGGCGCTACCGAAAGTCACTGACAGCAGGCGACCCAGTGAGCGGCGTTGCAGCCCGATCCGCCAGGCAGATCGCCTGGCGTGTACGTGCCGAGCTGGCCCGTCGCGTTGTTCAATAGGACGCTATCTCCGCCGGCGCCGGTGTGGAACGTCCCATAGTGCCAGTGCAGCGTCGGCGTACTGATGTCACGGCACTGTTCGAGATCGGTACGCGTCGGATCGATCGCCCACAGGTCCGTCACCGGGTTCATTGAGGGATCCTTCAGCCCCATCATGCTGCCATTGCCCTCGGCGCCCTGCAGCTCCAGATAGGTGCACGCATGGGCACTGCCGCCAAAAGCGCTCAAGCATGCGGCCTGCGCCCCAGGTAGTCCGAGAGTCATGTTGTACGTGAAAACCCCGGTACTCTTCAGAAGCGCCCCGACCACCGTCGCCGACGGGACAGTCGTCGTGGTCGTCGTCGTCGAACTCGTCGTCGTCGCCTCCGGATGACATCCCGCCGGCTCGCCGGCGCAGCTTCCGATACCGCAGTTCGTGACGTTGAACTGCGAAGCAGTGTCCTTTCCGTTCGCGCCGATGCAGGTCATGCAGTACTCGACGGTGCCGCCGCCGGTCTTCACCGAGGCGTGCACCGTGCCCTGCGTCGTATTGTCGAGCAGCGAATACGTGACGCCCGACTTGATCTTGAACGACAGCTTCTTGTCCTGGATCGTGAACTGGTTCTTCGTGTCCGAATTCTTGTACTTCCAGGCCTTGCCCGTGTCCTGCCAGTTGGGACCGCTCTCGAACAGCTGACAGAAACTGTCGGTCGCGCTCCACACGTGAACGGTCGCGCCGTTGAGGCCCGGCGCATGCGCGTCGGAATAGAGCACCAGCGAATCGCCCGACTGTCCGAAGAGCTGACGCTTGGCCGGGTCGGTGTTGTCCTTGATCAGGATCTTCTTGGTCGTGATGTGCTTGTCGCCGGCAGCGGCTCCGCCTGCACAGGCTCCGACGATGAACAGGGCGCCGAGCGCGACGATGGTGACTTTGTGCATGAATCCAACCCCCGGCAGTGACCGCACGCGTGCGGCCAGGAAAATTGCGGACGAATGTGGGATCCGCCGGCCGCGGATACGGCGCACGGACGGAAACTTCCCGGCCAGGCTCCCTGGCTCCGGGGATACTCGCTGCCGGCGCAGGGTTCTGTCAAGGCACGTCGCGGAAACGCGCGGCGGCGCCGATTTCTCGTTGTTTGCCGCAACCTTGGCATTGCCGCCGCGACGACGGCAGTCCGCCGTCGGACCACCCGCGTGGGGGTGCCATTTTCGCCCGCAGCGTCGTGATACAAATCGCGGCGCGGCGCCCCATTCGCATCCTTGGGGTCAGGCACCAGAAGCACTCACACGCAGCGTACTTGTTTTGCAGGAACCGGTCGCGGTGGCGCGTCGCCGCTGGTGCCTGACCCCGCCCCGGCGCTCCGCACCCTCGATGGGAACTCGACGAAACTCGCGCGGGCGAGCCGCCCACTCGGCGACAATGCGCCGGCGATACCGCCATCGAGTGCCGGCTTCCGCGTCAGCCGCCGTTTTCCGTTCCACCCGATTTCCGTGCGTCAATTCCCGCGCTATGGTCGCGAGCATGAGATACGACCCGTTCGCTCGCGGCGGTTTTCCCGTCGGCGTCCGCACCGTCGAGGTGACGGACCCCAACCGCTCGCGCCATCTTCCCGTCGAGGTGTGGTACCCCGCCGATGCATCGCTTGCCGGCAAGGACACCTGCGAAGAGTCGATGGATCACTACGACCTGCTTCCCGGTTTCCCGCCGCTCAAGCAGGCCTGCGTGCGCGACGCGAAACCATCGACCAACAGCGGGCGCTGCCCCATCGTCATGTTCTCGCACGGCTTCGGCGGGCATCGCCGCCAGTCGACGTTCTTCTGCACCCACCTTGCGAGTCACGGCTATACCGTCGCGGCGGTCGACCACACGGGGAACACCGTGATCGACATGGCCCAGATGACGCTGCAGGTGATGATGGGCGAGCCGATGCCGGATCCGATCCCGATGGTGGCCGACCTGATCGTCCAGCGTCCCGTGGACATCAGCTTCGTGCTCGATCGCCTGCTGGCCGGCGATCTCGGCTCGGATTGCGCCTCGCTCGACGCCGACCGCATCGGCATGGCCGGTCACAGTTTCGGAGGGTGGACGACGTTGCGCGTGGCGCACCTCGACCACCGCATACGCGCGGCGCTGCCGATGGCGCCGGCGGGCGGCAAGAGCCCGCTGCCCGCCGAGATCCTGCGTGAAGCGCTCGATTTTTCGTGGGGACGCGACGTTCCCACCCTGTTTCTCGTCGCCGACAAGGACACGCTGCTTCCTCTCGAAGGCATGCACGAGCTTCTCGCCGAGACGCGCGGCACCAAGCGCATGATCGTGCTCGAGAATGCCGACCACATGCACTTCTGCGACGAGGTCGAGTCGGTGCACGAGATGTTCCGCACGATGCCGCCGCCGGGGCCGTTTGCCGAAATCGCGAAGAACCTGCCGGCTGCCAGCGAACTGGCGCCGGGCATTCACGCTTACGATTTCTCGCGCTCGCTCGGGCTCGCGCACATGGATGCGTCCCTTCGTGGAAACGAAGAGGCCGCGTCGTTCCTGTCTTCCGACTTACCGTCGGTCTTCGCTGCTCGCGGCATCCGCGTCAGCGTGGCCTGACGGCGGCGGGAGCGGCGATTTTCTGGCCACCGCCGCTCCCGCCTGGTTCGGTTCCGCGACGGGCGGCGTGACTCGGGTTGAAGCGCCGGGGCGGGTTGTTGGGATGCCGGTGCCGGTTGTTGGGATGCTGGTGCCTGATTCTTGTGGTGCCTGACCCCATTCCCCTGGTGCCTGACCCCATTCCTGTGGTGCCTGACCCCATTACTCTCGTAGAATGATTTCCGTCTTGGGTCGCTGATGGATTTTGCTTCTAGCGAAGATGTCGATGCGATTCGCGTCGAGGCCGAGCGACTGGCGGCGCAGTTCGACGACGATTACTGGCGCGCACGGGACGCCGCGAAGCAGTTTCCGTGGGAGTTCTACAACGCGTTTGCCGCCGGGGGCTGGCTCGGGATCCTGGTTCCTGCCGAATACGGCGGCGCCGGGCTCGGCGTCATGGCAGCCGGCACCTTGCTGCACGCCGTGGCGGCCAGCGCCGGCGCGATGAATGCGGCCTCCACGCTGCATCTTTCGATTTTCGGCATGGGACCGGTGATCCATCACGGCTCGGAAGCGCTCAAGCGCCGCGTGCTGCCGCGCACGGCCTCGGGTGATCTGCACGTTTCATTCGGCGTCACCGAGGACGATGCGGGCACGGACACCTCGCGCATCCGCACGTTCGCCGAGAGACGCGGGGACGACTGGGTCGTCAACGGAAAGAAAATCTGGAACACCAAGGCGCAGCAGGCCGAGAAGATCCTGCTGCTGGCGCGCACGACGCCGCGCGAGCAGTGCGCCCGTCCGCTGGACGGGATGACGCTGTTTCTTGCGGACCTGGACCGCAGCTGCTGCGAGATTCGCGAGATCGCCAAGCTCGGTCGCAACGCGGTCAACTCCAACGAAGTGTTCATCCGCGATCTCGTGGTCTCGGGGGACGACGTCGTTGGTGAAGTCGGGCGCGGGTTTTATCATCTGCTCGACGGGATCAATCCCGAGCGCATCGTGATTGCGGCCGAGGCGGTCGGCATCGGCCGGCGCGCGATCGACTGCGCAGTGCACTATGCGCGCGAGCGCGTCGTCTTCGGGCGGCCGATCGGGCAGAACCAGGCGATCGCGCATCCGCTCGCCGACTCGCACTCGGAGCTCGAGGCGGCCGACCTGCTGTGGAAGAAGGCAGCGTGGGCCTACGATCGAGGCGAGGCCGCGGGCGCTCTGGCGAACATGGCCAAGTTTCGCGCCGCCGAGGCCTCGTTCCGCGCCTGCGACCGCGCGCTGCAGACTTTCGGCGGCTTCGGCTACGCCAGCGAATACAACGTCGAGCGCTACTGGCGCGAGTCCCGCCTGATGCGCATCGCCCCGATCTCCCAGGAAATGGCGCTGAACTACATCAGCGAGCACGTCCTCTCCCTCCCGAAAAGTTATTAACCCTTGGTGATGGGGTCAGGCACCACAGGAATGGGGTCAGGCACCAGGGGAATGGGGTCAGGCACCACAGGAATGGGGTCAGGCACCAGGGGAATGGGGTCAGGCACCAGCGCGTTGAGCTGACGCCGACTCTCAACCGTCATCGGCCGCAAGCATGGGTTCCGCTTGATCGCCGTCTTCGTCCGCGCGCGGCCGCAGCCGCGCCGCCCGTTCGCCCCGAATCGCATCGCGTATCCCCTCGGTCTCGGTCGCCGAAGTCGGCGCATTGACGAACGCACGCCAGTCGGCGGGCAGCGAGACCGGGAGAGCGTCGAGTCGAAGAGCACCCCGCGCGCGCGGACTGCCCCCTTCCGAAGCCGACATATGAGCGCCCGCGCTCGACCACTTCCAATCTTCGGCGCGCACAACGAGCCCCGCTCGAAGCGGATTCGCCTCGATGTACCGGCACACCGTGATCAGGTGTGCATCGTCCACGATGACGAAGCTGCGAAACCGTCCCTGGTACAGATGGCCGCGCCCGATCGTACCGTGATTGTAGTGCCAGCGCCGTGCCGCCCGGAATGAGAATCGCTTCACGAATGGCGAGAGGTCGCCGTCGACCTGGGGGCTGAGAAGCATGTGCCAGTGATTCGGCATCAGGCAGTACGCGAGCAGCTGCGTCTGGTGCCGGCGGCGGGCCTCCTCGAAAATCGCCAGGAATTGGCGATAGCATCGCTCCGACTCGAACAGCTTGAAATTGCCGTTCGCACGGTTCAGCACGTGGAAGAGGCACTTGGCGGGCGTAACGCGCTTCGCTCTGGACATGGGCCGAGACTGGGATCGCGAAGCGATCACGGCAATTCCCTGGCGGTAATGACTACAGACGCGGCAGTAGAATCTGCATCCGGGCCGGGCGCCGGCGCGGGCAGCGCGGCCGCAGCGAGCTCGTGGCTATTCCGCTGGTATTCCTCTGGTGCCTGACCCCATTCCTGTGGTGCCTGACCCCATGACAGATGTGGAATATCCGGGGGCGCCTCGGGTGGCGGTGGGGGCGGTGGTGATGCGGGACGGGCGGGTGCTCGTCGTGGAGCGGGGCAAGGCTCCGGCGGAAGGCGTGTGGGCTCTGCCGGGCGGCAGCGTTGAGCTGGGTGAGACGCTGGGGCAGGCGGCGGAGCGCGAGGTGCTCGAGGAGACCGGCGTCGTCGTGCGCGCGGGCGACGTCATCTACACGTTCGATGCGGTCGTGCGCGACGACGACGGACGTGTGCGATTCCACTATGTGATCCTCGACCTCGCATGTGAATACGTCCAAGGCGAGGCCAACGCGGGCGGCGACGCTCGCAGCGCGCGATTCGTGACGCCGCAGGAGTTTCGCGAGCTTCGCAGCAGCCGCGCCACCGTGGACCTGTTGAGGCGGACGACGACGTTTTTCGGCAACGATCAGGCCAGAGAGCAACTCGACAGCCAGCCCGGTCGCAAGTAGTCTCGCCTCGTGACGATGTCGCTCGCCCACTCGCCCCACCGCAGGTGCGGGCCTGCATCGTCGCTCGCGGCAGCGCTGCTGCTCGCGCTCGGAGCGGCAGGCGCGGCAGGCTGCACAACGACCGTGCGCCATCCTGCCGCTGCTCTGCCCCCGATCGCGCACACTCCCGCCGACGAGCTCTACGAGCTGTCGCCGGCGCGAGTACACGCGCGCCGCCTTGCGCCGCTCGCGCTTCGACTGCTTGCTCCGCACTGGAGCAGTGTGCGCGAAGGAGATCGCAAGGCACTGCAGGCGACGCTGGTCGAGACGATGTCGGAAGATCGCGTCGTTCCGTTCCTGCACGCTGCGCTCGCAAAAGACGTCGCCGCCCATCCCGATCTTGCGGAAAAAACCCTGCAATGGCTGCGCGGCCCGCTCGGTTACGAAGTGAAGTTCGCAGAGGCCACGGCGTGGACCGGTGAGAAATCGCCGGACGATGCCTTTTACGCCGACGTGGCCGAGGTCAAGGACAACCGTGCGCCCGAAGTGCGCATGGACCGCCTGCGCAAGCTCGCCGAGGCGACCGACGCGCTCGACCGCACTCTCGATCTTACCGAAGCGGTGGGCACGGTGGTCGCGCGTCTCGTCAATGTCGGCAGGCCCGACGCGACGCCGCTTTCGATGAAGGCGCTGCACGACGCCGTCACGCGTGAGCGCGGCGTTCCGGACGTGGTGACGGCGTACAAGCCGGTCGTTACCGCGGCGCTGATGGTTCGCTGTCGCGACCTCGACCTGCAGGAGCTCGACCAGTACATCGCATTCGCCGAAACCGATGCCGGCCGCTGGTATCATCGCGCGCTTTCGGATGCGCTCGTCGAGGCGGTGCGCCAGGCGAGCACCGACGTCGAAGGCGTTTTCGACGTCAACGCGCATTCGGACGCCGCCGAGACGGAGGAAACGTCGACCGGCAGTCTCGATCTCGACTCGCTCGCGGTGACGCTGCCGTCGGGCCGCTCGATCCGGTTGCTTGCGCTTGCGCAGACCGGTCCCCAGGACCAGCCGGCGATCGTGCTTCGCTACGAGACATCGCTGCCGCTTGGCAACGTAGCGGCCATCACCGGCGAGGCGCACGAAGTGTGGGATCGCGTGCGCGGGCAGGTCGAATCCGAAGGAGCGCACGCGGCAGTGCTGCAGGCGACGGGCTCGGTCAACGGATGGGTGTTCCCGTTCGCGTCCTCCCGCAAGTTCGCGTGGAAGCGTGACGACTCGGGCCAGTGGATTTCGCTGCAGGGAAGCTCGCCGCACTTCGGCAGCATCGAGCGCGAAATGCTCTGGAGCGTTCCGCCTTAGCGGTTTGCGGAGAAATCCCCGGACCTCGGGAGGGATTTTCCGCAGCGTGCGAAGGCGGCCTGCTTCGACCAGTTGCGCAAGAGCGCTGCCTGCCGGTAGCCGCTCGACCGGCGTTCACTTTTTCTTCGGCAACGGCAACGGCATCGGCGTGGCCGGGACGACCGCAGGCCCCGGCTTCGGGGTCTCGTTTTGCGCGGCCACCGTCGCCGCTGTCGGGCCGAATCCGGGTCGCATCGCCGGCGACGCGAACGGCCGCGGCGCCACGCCTGCGTCGAACCCCGTCTCGCCGCCGATGCGTCGCGAGAACACGCGGATACGTTCGACCGCGAGCAGTTTCGGCGTGATGTCGACGTACTCGCTCTGCAGCCAGTTGCCTGGCCGGAAGCCGCGGCTGAGCAGGATGATCTCGGGCATCCGGCCGCGTCGCAGCGGACGCCACGTGGCCATGTCGATTCCTTCGCGGCCGAGGTCTCCGACCGGGGCCCAGTTGTCCTGGTGCAGCAGCGCGAGCAGGTGCACGGGGCCGAGTGCCCAGACGCTGCCGCGGTGGTCGTAATACAGGCTGACCAGGCGCGCCTGCTCGTACTGCACCGGCAAGAGGTTGCGGCCCGACGCGGCTCTCGCGATGTCGGCCGATACTTCCCGATGCGTCCACCATGCAACGATCGCGACGATCGCCAGCGCGGCGACGCGGCCAGCACGACTGCGCCACAGCAACGCGGTGACCCAGCCGAATGCGATCCCCCAGCCGACGACGAAATACGGTTGCACCAGCAGCATGTCGGGATGCGCCTGGTGGTCGTAGAACGTGAAGGCCGTGCCGAGGTGGATCGCGATCCAGAACGCGACGAGGCCCGGCTTTTCGCGCGCAATTTCCATCGCGCGGCGCGGCCTTGCGAGAATGCCGATCCACAGCAGCGCAGCGGCGATCGCGAACACCGTGGGAAGCACGTGCGGCGTGTCTTCGTAGCCCTCGGCTTCGGTCAGGTAGAACCACGCGCTCTCGGCCCAGTCGATCGGCTTGTGGTCGGCGCCGAATGCGAGCAGGAACTCCTGGCGCACCTGCGCGGCGATGGCACCGTGCCACGCGAACCACGCTTCGAAGCACGCGAGCGCCAGCGCAGCGCCGGCCGCCAGCTGTGCGACCGATTTCCACGTCGAGCGCCGGTCGATGAGCACCGCGGCGGTGCACGCGCAGAGCACGACCGCGCCGGGCTGCCAGCAGAGAAACGTGCACATCGCCGCGATCCCGCACAGGAGCCAGCGGCGCCTGGCACACCACAGCTGCGCGAGCAGAAGGAACGGCAGCATCACGAGCTTGGGCTGGAATCCGGTGGCGGCCTCGACGAACACCCCGTGGATCGCCAGTGCGGCAATTCCGGCGACGACGGCTGCAAGGGCGCTCTGCGTCAGCTCGAGTGCGAGCGCATACGACAACATCGTCGTGAGCGCGGCGGCCGCGACTCCGGCGGCTCGTCCCGACAAAACGTCGTCGAAGCCGAGCGTCCTGCCGGCCGCGATCGACGCGCCGTAGATCAGCGTCGAGAGCTGGGTCTTGATCTCCGTCTCCGAGACGTGCGGAGGCACCCCGGAGGCCGAGCGCTCGGAAATGAAATAGTAGAGTTGATCGTCGGCGTAGAGCGGCCTTCCGCGCACGCCGTAAGCGAAGACAGACGCGACGGCGATCGCGCCGAGAGCCAGCATCGCCAGTGTTTTCACCGGCTGGCTCCGCCGGCCGGCGCGCCCTCGGCCGGGCGTGCTCGTCGCGGGACGTTCTGAAGAAGCGACGTTGCCGCCTGGTCGCCCACTTGCGGCGCGAGCGTTCGTGGAGTCAGTCCGAGGACGTCCGTCGCATCGGGATCGGCGCCGGCGGCCAGCAATGCGGCCGTACTTGCGTCGCGCGCGTAGAGCACCGACCACATCAGTGCGGTGCGGCCGCGTGCGTTGCGCTGGTCGACGGCCGCGCCGGCGCCCGTGAGCTCGCGGACCACCTCGTCGTGGCCACCGGCAGCGGCGATCATCAGCGGAGTCCAGCCCTCGCCGCCGCCATTTTGGCGACCGGCCACGGCACCGGGATCGGCGTGCTGTGCCAGAAGTGCCGCGACCAGGAACTCGCGGCCCAGCTCGGCTGCGAGGAACAGCAGCGTCCTGCCTTCGGCGTCGCGCGCGTCGATGGCATGCGCGCGCTCGAGAAGCGCCAGCATGCGACGGTCGCGAAGAGCATCGCCGGCCATCCTCTCGAGCAGCGACGGATCGACGCCGGCACTGGCGGGATCGGCTCCCGCAGAGACCAGCACCGATACCGACCGCTGTTCCCCGGACTGCATTGCGATCGCCAGCGGCCGGCTCGGGCCGCCGTCGTCGAAATTGACGTCGGCTCCATGGCGGAGCGCGAGCACGACCAGGGCATTGCGGCCGTGCCGGGTCCCCGAGACCAGGAGATAATCGGCAAAACGGCCCGCGTCGGCGTTTTTTCCGAGCGCTGCGACCAGCCGTTGCGAGAGCACCGGCGTCTGGCTTGCGACGGTCTCTGCAAATGCGCGCGCCTTTTCGTCTTCGGCCAGCGACGCAGCAATCGACGACACCAGGAGCGAGAGCAGCTCCGGCGGCGCGGCATCGACGAGCGAGGCGAAGACGCCTTTGCGCGTGTCCTTCGAGTCGAGCGCGTGCGAGCCGCGCTCGAGCAGAAGCTTCACGACCGCGACCTGGCCGTGTCCGGCGGCCAGGGCCATCGCGGTGCGCTCGGGAGTCGCTGCGGCGTCGATGTTCGCGCCGGCATCGAGCAGCGTCGCCACGACCTGCACGTTTCCCTGGCGCGCGGCCGATGCGAGCGCCGTGATGTTCTGATCGCCGGGAGCATCCAGCGTTGCGCCGTGCTCGACGAGCAGCCGGACGCACGCATCCGATGCGGCACCGGCCGCAGCCTGCAGTGCCGTTGCGCCGCGGGCGGTGCGGGTGTCGGCCGACGCTCCGGCGGCCAGCAGCGCGGCAAGTCGCCCTGCATCCGCGAGCTGCGCAGCCTCGATCACGGCCTGCGCGGCGGTTTCGCCGGAATCGGACCCGGGGTCGGCGAGAGAATCCGCCGCGACCGCGAGCAGAAGGACGACGGCAACGGCCGCGGCGTGTGTCGATCGAATGCGGGCGCACGTGCGCAGGCTCACAACGGTTCGACCGCCGCTCCGCTCCCTCGTTCGGGCGGTAGCGAAACCGCTGCCGGATTGCGCCGGTTGCGTGGCCCGTTGTCCCCACCAGGTGGCGCGCATCCTCGCGATTCCTGATCGCAACTCCCCATCAGCGCAAGCTCGATGCGGGCGCTCTTGACGCTCGTCACGATGGTGCATTGGTGGGAATGGATCGTGAGCCGGCACCGGGCTCAGTCGCGCGCTGCGCGGCCCCGGCAGGCTGGTGCCTGATCCCAGCGACGGGAGCAACGCATGGACGCAGAATTCCGCACCTGCATCGACGCCTGCAACGAATGCGCGATCGTGTCCGAGCAGTGCGTGAGCACGTTCGTGCACGAGGCGATCGATGCAAAAATGGGCCGCTGCATTGCGCTGTGTCGCGACTGCGCGACCATCGCGCGCGCGGCGGCGGCGCTGATGGCGAGGCATTCCGAGCTGGCGACCGAAGCGTGTCACCTGTGCGCGCAGTACTGCCGCACCTGCGCCGACGAATGCCGGCGCCAGGACGCAACGCTGTGCCAGCGCTGCGCCGAGGCCTGCGACCGCTGTGCCAGTGAATGCGAGCTCGTAGCCGCGCCGTCGGGCGCGGCGCTCAGGTCTGCAACTTCCCGATGACCGGAGGCTCGGCGGGAGCCTGCCATGCGGCAATCGCATCGAGGACGCCGGCCGCGGTATCCGCGACCAGCACCTTCGCTCGATGCTTCGGCTTGAGAAAGCCTTCGGCGACCGAATGGTCGAGAAGCCCGAGCAGGTGCGCGTAGTAACCGTCGGTGTCGAGAAGGCCGCAAGGCTTGGCGTGCATGCCGAGCTGGGCCCACGTGAGCACCTCGAACCACTCTTCGAACGTTCCGATTCCGCCGGGCAGCGCAAGGAATGCGCCGGAAAGCTCGGCCATCAGCGCTTTTCGCGAATGCATCGAATCGACGATGCGCAGGTCGTCGATGCCGTGGTGCGCCAGCTCTTTTGCAGCCAGCTCGCCTGGAATGATGCCGGTGACGTGCACGCCGCGCTCGAGCGCGGCATCGGCGAGCACGCCCATCAGCCCGATGTTGCCGCCGCCGTAGACGAGGCCGAGGCCGCGCCGCGCCAGCTCGTCGGCGACGGCGACGGCAGCGGCAGCGTAAGACGGCCGCGCCCCGTGCGCCGAGCCGCAGAACACGCAGACGCGGGCGAGCCTATTCACCTGGTGCCTGACCCCATTCCTCTGGTGCCTGACCCCACGGCTAAGTCGGCGTCATGGCTCGGTTCTTGTGCGCATGATCGGGGGCTGCATCGACCATTGCACTCCGCCGGTCAGGCCGCCGTCGACGACGAGCGCGTGTCCGTTGACGAACGAAGATTCCTCGCTTGCCAGCCACAGCGCAGCCGCCGCGATGTCTTCGGGAAGACCGGCGCGGCGGATCGGCTGCATCGCGGCCATTGCCTGCTTGACGAGCTCGAGCGCGGCCGCTTCGTCCATCTCCTGTCCCGACGCGAACGCATTGGCCAGCAGAGGCGTCGCGATTCCGCCCGGACAGATGCAGTTGACGCGCACGCCCGACTCGCCGAGCTCCATGGCGACCGAGCGCGTAAGCTGGATCACCGCCGCCTTGGCGGTGCTGTACACGTGCGGTGCGTAGCCGGCGCGAAGACCAGCGATGCTGGCCGTGTTGATGATGCTGCCCGAGCCGCGGGCCGTCATGGCCGGCGCCGCATGCTTGATGCCGAGGAAAACCCCGCGCAGCAGCACGCCCATCGTCGAGTCGAACTCCTCGACCGGGATCTCGGCAATCGGTCCGCTGGTGCCGCCGAACCCGGCGTTGTTGAAGATCGTGTCGAGACGGGAGTGCCGGTCGAGTGCGAAGTCGATCATCGCCTTGACGTCGCTCTCGCGCGCAACGTCGGTGTGGATGTAATCGGCATTGCCGCCGCCGTCGCGGATCGACGCGACCACGCCCTGCCCGCGTTCGTCGTTGACGTCGGCCAGCACGACGGAGGCTCCCTCGTAGGCGAACAGCCGGGCCGTCGCTTCGCCGATTCCGCTCGCGGCGCCGGTGATTACTGCAATCTTTCCTTCGAGTCTTGCCATCGTCTCCTCTGTGGAACATCCGCGACAGGTACGAATGAGCGGCGTCGTTGCGGCGTCGTCATGCGGCCTGTCCCGCATTCACGCTTTGGAACGTGTACCTGCCCCCGAATCTCGCAAGGACTTTCCGCTCAGACCAGCAGCGACCGGTCGAGCGCGGCCGGATTGGCCGCTCCGCAAAGCGCCATCGCGATGTCGCATTCTTCACCGAGCATCGTCAGCAGGCGCGCGACGCCGCGCTCACCGGCCGAGGCCAGCGCCCATATTACCGGCCGCCCGATCGCGACCGCGCGCGCGCCGAGAGCCAGCGCCTTGATGACGTCGCTGCCGCGCCGCACGCCGCCGTCCAGATAGACTTCCGCGCGTCCCGCGACCGCGTCGACGACGCTTTCGAGGACGTCCATCGTTGCCGGCGAGCCGTCGAGCTGGCGGCCGCCGTGATTCGACACGAACACGGCAGCGGCGCCGTGCGCGACGGCGAGCCTTGCATCGTCGGCGTGCAGGATTCCCTTGACGACGACGGGCAGCGACGTCGATTCGACGAGATTCGCGAAGTCGTTCCAGTCGAGCGACGCATCGAGCAGCGAGTTGATGTAGCTGGCAAGCCCCGACGTTGCCGGCGCGCTGCCCGGCATGCGCTGGTGCCCGGCATCGGCAAGGTTGGCCAGCACGAGGTCGTCGGGAAGCGAGAAGCCGTTTCGCATGTCACGATAGCGTCTTCCCCACACCTGGCCGTCCACCGTCAGCACGAGCGCGCCGTAACCGGAGGCTTCGGCGCGCCGCACCAGCTCGGCGGTAAGCCCGCGGTCCTTGTACACGTAGAGCTGGAACCAGCGCGGTCCGCCGCGGCCCGCCGTCGCGATCTCTTCGAGCGACGTCGTAGCCATCGTGCTCGCGATCATCAGCGCGCCGGCGCGCGCCGCTGCGCGCGCCGTGGCCAGCTCGCCGTCCTGGTGCGCGAGCTTCTGCATCGCGACCGGTGCGATCATTACCGGCATCGACACGGTCTGGCCGAGCACGGTGGTCTGCAGGCTGCGCGCCGAGACGTCGCGCAGAACGCGGCCGAGAAGGCGGTAACGCGCGAACGCGTCGCGGTTGTCGCGCAAGGTCGCTTCGTCGCAGGCGCCGCCGGCGAAATAGTCGTACGCATCGCGCGGCAGGAACTGGCGCGCAGTCTCCTCGAAATCGTCCGGCTGGATAGGCTGGGAGCGCTCGGGCTGCTTCATGCGCGGTTCCTCTTCACGAGCGCCGCCAACGCCGACTCCGCAAAGACGGCCGACGACAGCCCCGCCAGCACCGTCGATGGCGATGGGAACACTTCGCTTCGCGCCGCCCGGAGCGATTGTGACGATTTCATGACAGCAGTCCCTTGCCGGGCACGTGGTTCATTTCGAGGCGGATGCCGTCGGGATCCTCGAACAGCACCGAGTAGTAGCCGGGAGCCCACGCGCCGTCTTTCGGAGCGTGCACGACCGTCGCGCCGATCTCGACGAGGAAGTCGTGGAGAAGGTCGACGTCCTCGCGCTCGCGGGCTCGGAAGCAGACATGGTGAAGGCCGATACGTTCCTGGACGAAACGCTCGCCCGAATAACGCGAATCGCCGGCGCGGACACCGAAAGCGGTGCGGCCGCCGACACAGTAGTAATAGCCGTCGGCGTCGAGCACGGGTTTCATGCCGAGGAACGGCAGCAGCCTGGAGTAGAACTCGCGCGAGCGCTCGAAGTTGCTGGCAGTGACGAAGGTATGGGCAACACCGTTGATTTCCACGCCTTTCCCCGGGGCCGGTCGGCGAGGCCAGGTGCGCTGCCGACGCGGGCGAGGAGTTAGCCCGGGCCGGCCTCCCAGGCCAGCGCCGCGTCGCGAAATATTTTTTTGCAGACGCCGCGCAAGCATTCCCTGGGGCGCCCTTCGGAGTTATGCTCCGGGCGCTCCGAAGCGAGAGAGTCTGCGGTTCGTTTGGCCTGTGGCTTCTCGCCATCTGACTGGTCCGGCTGGCGGGGAAAGCGGGCGGCGTCGTTCGAATGCTCAAGGTCCGGAGGGCCGCCACTCTGCGGCGATCCGGACGAGGTTTCTCCCCCGTGACCTCAGCGGACGGGACCTCCCCCCGTCGCGAGCGGCGCCGCCTCCTTCTCTAAATCCATAAAAGGGAACGTACTCTGGCGGGCGAGGCGGCGGGCGGTCTCCCTTCCGATTCCGGTCGAGCAGCCGGTGATGAGCACGGCACGGGACGGGGTCGAAGCCATCGGTATCTCCTTGGTTTTCGGGGAGGAATGATCGTTCCGCTCCGGTCAGTCAAGCAGATGGGATGGCGCGGATGCCGTGGAGCGTGGTCGTTCTGCCTTCCGCGGGCCGGCCGTGCTGGTACTCTTGCGCCCTCGGTGCCGGATGCCCGGCCGCCGCGGAGGAAGCGATGACGATTGCCGAAGTATCCCGCCAGGCGGCTGCGCCTCACCGCCACTCGTATCGCGCCTTCGATCCCCTGCTGTCGGTCGCCGACGCCGCTTCGATCGTCGATCTTTGCCACCGCTACGGCAGCTACAAGATGTACTCGGAGGAGCCGACCTTCGAAGGGCTCGGTCACGGCTACCCCGCGCGTTACGATGCCGCGCGCAACTTCGTCCTTACCGGCGGACGCTTCGCGCGCAGCGAACCGATTGCGACGCTCGCGGCGCGAACGAACTACTTTCGCGAAACGTACGCGTACGGCGACGAGATCGTCGCACCGGGCATCGAGCCGTATCTTCACCACGAAGGATTCGTCGCGGCCGCGCGCGAGTTGTTCGGGCGCCCGGTCATCGTGCCCGCCATCGTCTACGCAAACCTGCTCGTGCCGGGGCAGGAGCTCGCGATCCACACGGACGTTCCCGAGTTCCGCGGCGTGAGCCGCAAGAAGCATCCCCAGTGGCTGATCGTCGCGATGCACCACAGCGGCCTGTTCGAGGAGTTCCGCATGCCGATCGCGACGGCAGTGGCGTGGTACCACGACTGCTGCGGAGGCGAGTTCGCGTTCTATCCGGACGGCGCCGATGCGGCCCCGGTCGCGCACCAGGTGCGCTTCAACACCGCGCTGCTGATGGACACCGACTCGGTATTCCACGGCGTGGACCGCGTGCGCGAGACTCAAGTTTCCGTGGACGGGCTGAGGCCCGGGATGCGCCTTACCCACACCGGCGACCGGGCCTGGGCGGTGCGCGACGGCGATCGCGAAGTGTCGCATTACCGCTGGGAAGACCTGCGTTTTTCGGTGTCATGGAAGGCCTACTGTTTCGAGAGCGAGCAGGAGCGTCGCGCGTGGGCCCGGCACTCGAGCGACCTTGCGGTGGACTTCGTCGTCGACCGCATGCTCGAGGACCTGCGTGCGCGCGGGATTCTCGACGGGCCGCGCCCGGCCGATCCCCAGCTCGTCGAATTGCTGATCGACTCGTACATCCGTTTCCCGAAGCCGGCGGTGCAGTAGCGCGCGGACGGCTGCGCCCCGAGCCCGCGCGACTGGACGCGGCCCGGGCAACGGCGTATTTCCACTCCTTCCGAAGCCGCTGGAGCGGACCGTCGGCGGGCGCTGTGCCCGGTGGCGCGGCAATACGTCCGCGGCTCGGCAAATCCCGGGGAGGATTGCGGACAATGAATCACAACGTTTACGTGCGGACAGCTGTGCTCGTCAGCTTGATGATCGGACTCGGCGCCGCGAGCGCGAGTGCAACCGATGCCGACAAGTGCGCTTCGGCAAAGATCAAGGCTGCGGCCAAATACGCGGCGTGCCGGCTGGCCGCCGACGCGAAGGCGAAATCGTCGGGAGACGCCGCCGACTATACCAAGTGCAACGATGGCCAGTCCTCGAGCTGGTCGAAGATCGAAGGCAAGTACACGACCGCCTGCCCGACGAGCGGCGACCAGTCGGCGATCCAGGCCGATGTCTCCGCGGCAACGTCCTGCGTTGCGACCGAGCTCGCCGGACCGTCCGGCTCCTGCGACACCTCTGCGGAGATTCTCTGCGGAAACGGAACCAAGGAGGGCACCGAAGTCTGCGACCAGTCGGATCTCGGAGGAGCCGACTGCAACAGCGCGACCGGCGGCGTCGACGCGTTCGGCACGCTCAGCTGCGCGGCCGATTGCGAGGCGTTCGACACCTCGGCGTGCATCAAGTGCCCGGTGACCGGTACGGTCGTGGACGGCCAGTGCTGGGTACTCGGCAACGCCGGAGATTCGTGCATCGCCGCGTGCGCGCTCAACTCGATGGCCTACAGCTCGGTAACGGAAGCTGTAACCCCGGGCGTGGCCTCGGTGTGCGGCTATGTCCTCGGAAGGCTCACGGGGAGCTTCATCGCCGTCAACATTGGCGGACCGCCGAACACGGGATGCGCGGCCAGCGGAAGTACTCACTATATAGCGACAACCGTCACGGACCAGGGGAACTTCGCCGGGTTTCAGCGCGCCTGCGCCTGCAACTGAGCGGCGCGGGCTGCGCGTGGCGGAGTCTGATTCCCGATCCGCGCCGGCTGGCCGTGCGCGGAGAGGACTCCCATGCCCGAAGAATCGGAAATCGAAACCGAACATCTCCACGAGGCGATCCACGAGGAGCTCGAGCGCGAGGGTGGGTCGCTGCTTCGCCGCATTGCGCTCAGCACGGCGATTTTCGCTGCCTTTGCGGCCGTCGCGGCGCTGGAGGCGGGCGGGACGGTGAACGAAGCGCTGGCGCTCAAATCGGATGCGGCGCGACTTCAGGCGCAAGCCTCCGACCAGTGGGCGCACTACCAGAGCAGGGGCATCAAGAAGGCGATTGCGGATGCCGCGGCCGAAGCGTGGAAGGCCGCGGACAAGACGCCTCCGCCGGCACTGGCGCAAGAGGCGGAGAAATATCTCGGCGAACAGGCCGAGATCAAGAAGGCCGCCGAGGAGTTCGAGCATCAGCGCGACGAGAAGTCCGCCGAGGCGGAAGAGCTGCTTCACCATCACCACCGCTACGCGGACGCCGTAGCGATGTTCCAGGTTTCGATCGCTCTCGGCGCGATCGCAGCACTCACGCGACAACGCTCCATGTGGATGGGTTCCCTGTTGGTCGGCACCGGCGCGCTGGCGCTGCTGGTGCTGGCGCGCGTGTATTGACGGCTGCCGCCAGGTGCGTCGAATTTGCGCTCGGCCGGCGTGCCCGCGCTTCCCTCTCCGCCTTGCGGATGAGCTCGTCGAGGCCGGCCAGAACGGTCTCCCGCTTACTGCGCAGCGAGGCGGCCCGTCGCGCACGTTCCATCAGGGAAGTCTCGACGCTACTTCGAACGCCTTCTGAAGAGCGGTCGTCATCGCCGCGAAATGTATCCCCTTCCGTTCTCGTGGGGCAACCCCCAGGCACGACGGGATGCGTGGCATCAAGACCCGAGTGCCC